>DASSGP010000257.1:0-10478 GCA_035693405.1 Rudaea sp.
CGGTTCATCCTGGACCACCCAGATGTATGGCACGTCCGGGACGTCCGACGCGGGCTTCAAGACCTATGTCGGCACCGGCACCAGTGGCTACAACAGCGCTGGCGACCTGATTTCCTCGGTGAAGGACGGCGGCACGTCCCCGACCTGGTCGACGGTTTCGTGGACTGGTTCGACGCCAACCGGTACGGCCCTGAAGTTCCAGGCTGCGGCCAGCAGCTCGTCTACCGGGCCGTTCACTTTCGTCGGTCCTGACGGAACCTCGGGAACCTACTACACCAGTGGTGCGTCGCTCGATCGATTCAGTGGCAGCCGCTATCTCAAGTACCGCGCGTTCCTGTCGACCGCGAACTCGTCGTCGACGCCGACACTGAGCGACGCCACGGTCTGCTACACCGCGCCTGTTGTTTCAGCCGACCTGTCGATCAGCAACGACGACAGCGTAACGTCAGTGACAGCGGGTGGTACGACGACCTACACACTGGTGGCCGCGAACAACGGCCCCAGCAACGTGACCGGCGCAACCGTGACCGATACGTTCCCGTCATCGCTGACCTGCAGCTGGACCTGCTCGGCGTCGTCGGGCAGTTCGTGCCCCGCCTCCGGCTCGGGCAATATCAGCAGCTCTGTCAACCTGCTGACTGGCGGCAGCGCAACGTTCAGCGCCAGCTGTGCGATCTCGGCCGCGGCGAGTGGCACGATCACCAATTCGGCATCCATCAGCACACCGAACGGCGTCACCGACCCGGCCACCGGCAACAACGCGGCGACCGATACCGATTCCATCGGTGTCGGTTCCAGTCCCCCGGCGCTATCGCTGACCGACAGCGTCGAGTTCGTGCGCGTCGGGGATGTCGTCAACTACATCATCCATGTGACGAATCCCGGTGCCAGCATTTCGCCGACGATAACCGATGCGTTGCCGGCGCAGCTGTCCGGTCAATCGTGGATCTGCACGGCGAGCGGCGGCGCTACCTGCGGCAGCGCGAACGGCAGCGGCAACACGCTCAGCGACAGTCCCACGCTTCCGACCGGTGGCGTCGTCGACTACACCTACACGGTGAGCGTGCTGGCCGCCAATTCGAACGGCCAAGTCAGCAATACCGCATCGATGAAGCTCGTGGGCAAGGCCGCCAGCATCAGCGCCAGCGATGCCGATACGGTCGTGCTCTTCATGAGCGGGTTCGATGGTGGGACCACGCCGCTGGCGATGCCCCCCGGCGGCAGCGCCACGGGTTCGGCCACGGGTTCGGTAACGGCACAACTCGGTGTCGACGGCGGACTGCTGAGCAAGCTCGACGTTGCGCCAGTGACGGTCGCCAGCGCGCAATCGGCGAGCGGGCAAACGCTGTTCAGCCTGCAGCTGATGCGCTCCGGTCATGACGTGCTGCTGCGCAGCCTGACAACGATCGACGGCGGGCCGTTCTCCGACGTGTCGCCATGGCATGCCGTCGACTTGCGCCAGCTGCGCATGGGTTTTGAATGGGGCTCGGCTACGACGCGCGGCGACGATGGCTTCCTGCGTGCCGGCTCCGCATCGCAGCAGACGCTGATCGCGGCGAACAACTCGCGCGAGACGCCGACGCAGCTGCGGGTCGCCGTCGTCAACGGGATTCCGTGGCTGGTACTTGTCGCGCCGTAGCACGAAGCAGCATTGCCGTTCTCGAGAGCCCGGGCCTGCCCGGGCTTTCTTTATCGCCATGGATGGCGTGTATGCCGAAAATGCAGGAGCAATTTTCGGCAGGTGCCTGGATGGCTCGACATACAAAAAACGAAGGAGCAATTTTCGGCTGACCGCCGCGAATGGCGGGATGTCGGCGCGACTCAGCCGAAGCGCAGCACGAACGCGCGCCCTCCGCTTGCATCGACGTTTTCATCGAGCATCCAGCCGCGGCGCTCGCATACGCGCCGGATCATGCCCAAGCCGAGGACATGCTCGCGCGTGTCGAGCCGGGCCCGACCCGCCGATGCATCGCTGCCGGCCGCGGCGCCTTCATGCGCCACCGTCAACGCATCCGCGGCAACCTGCACGCGCAGCACGCCGCCTTCGGCAAATTGTGTCGTCGCGCGCAGCAGATTGCCGATCACGATGCCGAGCACGCGCGGCGAGGCGGCGACCGCGACGGTTGCGTCGCGCTCGCGCTCGAGCCGCAGATTCTTCTCGGCCAGCGCGTCGGCGCGTTCGCGCAACAACGAGTCGACCAGGGCGGCGAGATCGGGCGTGCGGTCTTCACTGGCGCGCTCGTCGCTGCGCGCGAGCACGAGCAACGCGTCGAGCAGGTCGCGCAGCTCGTCGGCGCCGCGCTGCATGCGTTTCAGTCGCACTGCAGTCGCCGCGTCGGTGGCGCCGTTGTCGAGCAGCACCTCGATCGCGCCGCGAATGACGGCCAGCGGCGTGCGCAATTCGTGGCTCGCATCGGCCGTGAACGTACGTTCGCGGCGTACGTACTCGTGCAGTTTCTGCTGGTAGCGGTCGAATGCCTGTGCCAGGACGCCGACTTCGTCGGTCGAGTAGTCCGGCGCCAGCGGGGCCGCCGCGTGATCTGCCGGGTCCAGCGACTCCACCTGATTCGCAAGGCGCCGCACCGGCTCGATCGCGCGCCCCGACAGGAACCAGCCGAGCCAGGCCGACAGCGCGCTGCCGAACAGCATCAGCGCGAACAGGTCGCGCGACAGGCGACGTTCGCGCACGCTTTCCAGACCAATATCGAGCACGACATACAGGCGATGGCCATTGACCTCGTAGACCGCGACGTGGCGCTCGCCATGCGGGTCTTCGAGCTCGTGCAGCCCCGGCTCGAGTCGGGTGAAGTCTGCCGGTACGGTGCCGGCGTCGCCTTCGACGAATGCGTAATAATGTTTCGTGCGTGGACGCGGCATGACGCCGTCGATCGCGTAGCGTTCGCGCAGGTACTCGCCCTCGACGCGCAACATCTCGTCGATCAGGCGGTGCACGTAGGAATCGGAGAAGTGCACCGCCACCGCCGAAAGACAGGCGCTGACGACCAGCCCCAGCACCGCGCACAAGGCCGCGACGCGCGCGCGCAATCCGAGCCTACGCATCGGCCGACTCCGCCATGCGATAACCGAAACCATGCACGGTGTGCAGCAATTGCTGCTTGAACGGGCGGTCGATGATCGAACGCAGCACCGAAAGATGCGTATGCAGCGTGGCAATGTCGCCGCCGGCCTCGCCCCACAGCGCGTGCGCCAGATCGGCATGCCGGACCAGATGCGGTGAGCGCCGCATCAGCAGTTCGAGCAGTGCGAAGCCGGCGCGCGTCAGCGTCAGCGGCTGGCCGCCGCGCTCGACCTGCAGATTGACCGGGTCGAGAGTCAGGTCGGCGATACGCAGCACTTCGCCATGCTGCAGGCGCCCGCGCCGGTAGAGCGCGCGAACACGTGCTTCGAGTTCCTTCATCGCGAACGGCTTGACCAGGTAGTCATCGGCGCCCTGGGCGAACCCGGTCAGCTTGTCCTCGAGCGTGTCGCGCGCGGTCAGCATCAGAACCGGCGTGTCGCGGCCGGCTTCGCGCAGCTTGCGGCATAACTCGAGGCCATCGAGCTTCGGCAGGCCGAGGTCGAGGACGACGACGTCGTAACCGCCGTCCATCGCCATGCGCAGGCCGGTCGCGCCGTCCGCCGCATGGTCCATGACGAAACCGCGAAACTCGAGGAAGTCCCAGATGTTCGCGGCGATATCGCGTTGATCTTCGATCAGCAGTATGCGCAGCATGCCCGCTCCCTGGTTCACTCCGCCGCTGCCGTGGCCGGCAGCGCCGCCGGCGCCGTGCCGAGCATGCGTGCGTTGCGCCAATTGCCGAATCGATAGTAGCTGCTCGACAGCAGCATCGACACGAGCGATCCGAGCGGAAAGCTCCACCAGATCGCGTCGGCGCCCCAGGTATCGACGAGGCCGTAGGCGAACGGGATGCGCACGCCCCACAGCGCGACGAACAGGATGATCAGCGGCGGAATCACCGCGCCCGTCGAGCGCACCACGCCGGCGAGCACGAACGACACGCCGAAGAACACGAACGACCAGACCACGATCGCGTTGATGTGCTGGGCGATCTCGATCGCGCCGCCGGTGCCGGGCAGGAACAGGTTCAGCGCGCCGCGGTTGAACAGGTAGATCAGCGTCACCAGCGTGCCGGTCGTGAGGAAGTTGAAGCCGACGCCGGCCATCGCGACCCGGTGCACGCGCTCCCACAACCCGGCGCCGACGTTCTGCGCCGCCATCGAAGCCGCGGCCATTCCGATCGCGATCGATGGCATCTGTATATAATTCCACAACTGGAAACAGGCGCCGTAGGCTGCCGTCGTATGCGCGCCGAACTGGTTGACCAGCGAGATCAGCACCAGCATCGAGGTCGACATCACGATCATCTGCAGGCCCATCGGGATGCCCTTCGTGAACAGGGCGCGCAGGATGACGGGGTCGACGCGCAGGAAGTGCCCCTCGCCGCGCTGGATGCGCAGGAAATGCTTGCTGCGATACAGCCAGGCGAGCATCGCGGCCAGCGTCACCGCTTGCGCGACCAGGGTCGCGGTCGCCGATCCGGCGATGCCCATGCGTGGAATCGGTCCCCAGCCGAAGATGAAGAGCGGGTTCAGCGCGATGTCGAGCAGGACGTTCAGCGCCAGGAATACGAACGGCGTGCGCGCATCGCCGGCGCCGCGCAGCGCCATGCCGACGAACGACAACAGGTACAGGAACGGCAGGCCGAGGAAGATGATGCGCAAGTAAGCGACCGCGAGCGGCTGCGATTCTTCCGGTGTGTGCAGCCAGATCATCATGCGCTCGGTGGCGAGTAGCCCGACGCCGGCGATCACGACCGAGATCACGACGAAGAACATCAGGCTCGTGCCGATCACACGCTTGGCCTGGTCGAGATTGTTCGCGCCCATGCTCTGGCCGACCAGGATCGTCGCCGCCATGCCGACGCCGAACATCGCGCCGAGCAGGAAGAACAGGATCGTGTTCGCGTTCGAGGTCGCCGCCAACGCCGCCTCGCCGAGACCATGGCCGACCCAGATCGCATTGACCGAGCCGTTCAACGACTGCAGCACGTTGCCGGCCAGGATCGGCAGCGAGAACGCGACCAGGGTCTTGCCGATCGCGCCCTGGGTCAACGCATGGCTTGGGCGTAGTGTCGCCGACATCGCAAGGTTCCGTGTCCGTGGCCGACTATGGTGCCGTGTCGACGTTAAAACAACCAATAGTGGACGGCGCCGCACCCTCCACGACCAATGGCACCCCTGCCAGAGGTCACGACCCGTTATCATGCCGGCTCGCCGCGCCGCCAGCGCTGCTGACCTGCCGATCCGGAGTACGTCCATGGGTTCGAGAAGCCTGTTTGCCGCCGTTTTGCTCTGCGTTGCCGCCAGCGCTTCGGCCGATGTCGACCAAAGCCTGTTCCAGGATCTGAACTGGCGCACTATCGGGCCGTTCCGCGCCGGCCGCGTGCTCGCGGTCGCCGGCGTGCCCGGGGACGCGAAGCATTTCTATTTCGGTTCGGTCAACGGCGGCGTCTGGGAGACCGGCGATGCCGGCCGCACCTGGCAGCCGATCTTCGATGGCCAGGGCATCGGCACGATCGGCGCGCTCGCGCTTGCGCCGTCCGATCCGAAGATACTCTACGTCGGCAGCGGCGAGGCCGACATGCGTTCGGACATCGCCCAGGGCGACGGAGTATACAAATCCAGCGACGCCGGCAAGACCTGGGCGCATATCGGCCTGCGCGATTCGCAGCAGGTCGCGCGCATCCTCGTGCATCCGCGCAACGCCGATCTCGTATACGTCGCCGCGCTCGGCCATCCGTACGGACCGAACGCCGAGCGCGGCGTGTTCCGCTCGCGCGATGGCGGCAAGACCTGGCAAAAAGTGCTCGGCAAGGACGCCAATACCGGCGCGATCGACCTCGCCTTCCAGCCCGACGATCCGAATGTCATCTACGCGGCGCTGTGGCAGACGCGGCGCCCACCGTGGAGCGTCTACCCGCCATCGAACGGCCCCGGCAGTGGTGTATATAAATCCACCGATGGCGGCGATACCTGGAAGCAGATTTCCGGACATGGTTTTCCTGCCGCGGTCGGCCGCGTCGGCTTGGCGATTTCCGATGCCGCGCCGCTGCGCGTGTACGCGCTGGTCGACGGCGACGCCGGCGGCCTGTACCGGTCCGACGATGGCGGCGCGACCTGGACGATGAAGACCGGCGACGCGCGCATCTGGCAACGCGACTGGTACTTCGGCCAGCTCACGGCCGATCCGAAGAATCCCGATCGCGTCTATGCGCCGAACACGATCGTGCTGCGCAGTGACGATGGCGGCGCGACGTTCATTCCGCTCAAGGGCGACCACACCGGCGATGATTTCCACGCGCTGTGGATCGATCCGGGCGCGCCGGAGCGGCAGATCCTCGCGTCCGACCAGGGCGCGCAGGTCACCTTGAATGGCGGCACGACCTGGAGCTCGTGGTACAACCAGCCGACCGCGCAGATCTATCGCGTCAACACCGACAACCGCTTTCCATACTGGGTCTACGGCGCGCAGCAGGATTCCGGCGCGGTCAGCCTGCCGAGCCGCGGCGCGTCCAACGACGGCGTCAACATGACCCAGTTCCGCGAGGTCACGGCCGGCGGCGAAAGCGACAATATCGCGCCGGACCCCGACGATCCCGACATCGTCTACGGCGGCCGCGTCGACAGGCTCGACCTGCGCACGCAGCAGACCCGTCACGTCGATCCGACCCTGTCGGAACCCGACATCTACCGCCGCACCTGGACGCTGCCGCTGACCTTCGCGCCGCGCGATCCGCACGCGTTGTACTTCGCCAACCAGAAGCTGTTCCGCACGCGCGACGGCGGCGAGCACTGGGATGCGGTCAGCCCGGACCTGACGCGCGAGAATCCCGGCGTGCCGGCGACGCTCGACGCGCCGGCCGCCGCGAACAACCTCGGCGGCGGCCCGCGTCGCGGCGTGATCTATGCGATCGCGCCGTCGCGCACGGCCGATCACGACTTGTGGGTCGGCACCGACGACGGCCTGGTCTGGCGCACGCGCGACGATGGTGCACATTGGGAAAATGTCACACCGAAGGGCCTGACGGCGTGGTCGAAGGTCGGCATCATCGATGCTTCGCCGTTCGACGCCGACAGCGCCTACGCAGCGATCGACCGCCATCGCCTCGACGACTTCAAGCCGTATGTCTACCGCACGCACGACGGCGGCAAGACCTGGCAGACGGGCGCCGCCGGCATTCCCGACGGCAGCTTCGTCAATGCCGTGCGCGCCGATCCGGTCCGCCGCGGCCTGCTCTATGCAGGCACCGAGAGGGGCGTCTATGTCTCGTTCGACGATGGCGCCCATTGGCAGGCGCTGCAGAAAAACCTGCCGGTGACCTCGGTGCGCGATCTGCAGGTGCACGGCAACGATCTCGTGATCGCCACGCACGGCCGCGGCTTCTGGATCCTCGACGACGTCGCCGCGCTGCGCCAGGCCAATGCCGATATCGTTGCCGCGCCGGCCTGGCTGTTCGCGCCGAGCGAAGCCGTTCGCGTGCGCACTCCGGAATTCACCGGCACGCCGATGCCGAAAGACGAGCCGATGGCAGCCAATCCCCCGGGCGGCGCCTACATCGACTATGTGCTCAAGACCGCGTCCAAGGCGCCGGTCACGCTGGAGATCGTCGATGCGTCGGGCAATGTCGTGCGTCATTACGGCAGCGACGTCAAGCCGCTCGAGATCGATCTGGCAAAATGGGAAATTGCGCCAGAGTGGACAAAGATACCAGTCGTCCTGTCGACCGCGGCGGGCATGCATCGCTTCGTCTGGCCGTTGCGCTATGCAGCTCCGGAAGCGCTGGCCGAGCACAACCCCTACGCCGACGGCGTATGGGCGCCGCCGGGACGTTACACCGTCGCCCTGACCGTCGACGGCAAGCGCCTGACTCAGCCGCTGACCGTGCGCCCCGATCCGCGCGTCAAGCTCGGTGACGATGCGTATGCGCAGCAGGCAGCATTGGCGCGCAAGATCGAAGCGCTGCGCGTGCGCGTCGCGATCTCGTCGAAGGAGGCTGGCAAGCTGCTCGAGACTCTGGCTCAGCGCCGCAAGGGCGCCAATGCAGCGCTTGCGCGCGACTTCGATGCGCTCAGCGCGCGCGTTCAGGCGCTGGTGGGCGGGAAAGCTGCGCCGAATCCGCACAACAGCTGGGCGCTTCCGCCGCAGCAGGTGCAGACCTTGCGCTATGTCGGCGAAGCGCTCGATACGCTCAATCGCGCGGTCGACGGCGCCGACGCCGCGCCGTCGCCCGACGCGCAGGCCGGTTTTGCCAAGCTGCAGCCGCTGACCGAGACGACAGTGGCGGCCTGGCAGACGTTGCAGTCGCGCGAAGTCACCGCCATGAACGCACGGCTCAAGGCGGCCGGCGCTGCGCCACTCGAAACCAAGCCCGAATGATCTTGTCGAGTCGCGCGTTGATGCGACATCGGACCGCGGCGCCGATCGCGGCCACGTGTTCGTGCAAGATCGGGTCGAAGCGTAGGTAACGCGGAGAAAACATGCGCTGGATCGGATCGCTGATCGCTCTGCTGTGTATGGCCTCCGGGTGCAGTGCCCAGGGTCCCGATTCGCCGGCGCACGCAGCGACCCAGCCCGCAACCGTCGAAACCGGAACGCTCGCCGGCGCCGCCTATCGCATCGACATTCCGGCCAACTGGAATCACGGCCTCGTCGTATTTTTCCACGGCTATGCGGTCACGCCGGTGCCGTTGCCTGCGCGCGATCCGATCGCGCCACAGTTGCGCCAGTTTCTCGATCGCGGTTACGCGGTCGCCCAGTCGGCGTATTCGGCGACCGGCTGGGCCGTCGAGCAGGCTCTCGCCGACGGCGAACGCCTGCGCGTGCATTTCGGCGAAAAGCACGGCAAGCCGCGCGAAACGCTCGCCGCCGGCATGTCGATGGGCGGGACGCTCACGATCATGAGCCTGGAGTCCGCGCCCGACACCTATGCCGGCGGCTTGTCGTTATGCGGCGCAATCGAGCGCAGCGATTCGCTCCTGCAGCGCGACTTCGCGTTACTCGCCGCGTTCGACTACTACTTTCCGGACCTGCTTGGACCGCTCGTGCCGGTGCCGGCGAACTACATGCCGACCATGGCCATCGAAACGCAGATTGCCGCCGCGTTGCGCGCCAAACCCGACGCGGCCGAATCGCTGCTGCGCATCTGGGGTGTCGGCGACCTACGCACGTTAGGGAGCGTGATCGCATTCAACTACTACGAGGTCGGCGAACTGCAACGGCGCACGCACGGCAACCCGTTCAACAATGCCGACCTGATCTACACCGGCAACAAGGATGCGTTCGCGCTGAATGCCGGCGTGAAGCGCTACCGTGCCGATGCGGCCGCCGCAGCGTACATCGCCCGCTGGTACACGCCGAGCGGCAAACTGCTGCGGCCGCTGCTGGCGCTGCACGATACGGGCGACCCACTTGTGCCTGCCACCGCGGCATTCGACTACGCGCTCGCGGTGCAACGCCAGGGGCACGCCGACGACTTCGTGCAACAGTTCGTCAACAAGGAAGGCCACTGCGTATTCACGCCGCAGGAAATCGGCCGCGCGTTCGACGAACTCGTGACCTGGGTGCACAACAACGAACGCCCCGCGTCCGGCGCCTTGCCGCCACAGTGATTGGGCGGATCTTCAGGCCTGTTCTTGACGTTTCGTGGCATCGCCAAGCATTGCGGCGAACGTCCGCGCGAACAGGTGCACATCGCCGGGCCAGCGCGCCGACAGGTAGTTGCCGTCGCGCACGATGAACGCGGGGCGGTCGTCGGGCGGCGTATCGCGGAACAGACCGCTGGCCTTGCGGAAGTGATCCCGTGCGTCGCCTGGCACCTCGACGAAATCCTCCGGCCGCGCCAGTGCGCGCGTGACCTCGGCCTGCACGCTGCGATAACCATCCGGCTGGCCCGGCGCCTCGCGATAGGTTCGATAGTAGTCGCGGTCCCACCAGCGGCCGGCGTAGCGCGACAGCAGCCAGGCAGACCGCTCGAGTTTCCAGGTCAGCGCCGTCGTCCTGCGCCCGTGCAGCACGGATTTGCCCGTCACGGCCGAAATGCTGCGCGCGGCGAGCACGACGCCGTGACAGATCGCCGCAACCGGCTTGCCGGCATCGAAGAATTCGGCGACGACGCGCTGCAGCGCCGCGCTTTCGAGATACTCGCGCATGCCCTGGGCGTGGCCGCCCGGCAGCAGCAGCCCGGCAAAGTCGCCGGCATGGACCTGTGCATGCGTGAGCGGCGCGCGAAATGCCGCATTGTCCACAAGTCCGCGCCAGGCCGAGCGCGCGTTGCGATCGGCGCGCAACAGCAGACCGACGAGCTTGAGCCGCTTCAGGCCGGGAATGCGGCTCCAGAAATCCAGACCGATGCCCGTCGTCATGACCGGGTCGGCGCTGGCGACCGTGCCGTCCGGCG
>DASSGP010000258.1:0-3517 GCA_035693405.1 Rudaea sp.
CCTCTCCCGCTGGCGGGAGAGGGGGTTCGCGGCGCGACCTTGTTGCAAACCGGTTGACTCATATCAAGACAACAAGCCAAACCAAAACTTACCGTCGCCTCCTTCCTGTCAAATCGCTGTCTAGAATGCCGATGAATCCGCTCGTACTCTGGTTCCACAAGCTCGGCTCGCCGCCGTATTTTTACCGCTTCGCCGGCTGGTGGCTGCCGTGGCTGTATGGATTCGCGGCGATCAGCGGCGTCATCGGCCTGTACGGCGGCCTGGCGATGGCGCCGGCCGACTACCAGCAGGGCGACTCGTTTCGCATCATCTATATCCACGCGCCGTGCGCCTGGATGAGCCTGTTCGGCTACATCTTCATGGCCGCGAACGGTTTCATCGCGCTCGTCTGGCGCATCAAGCTGTCGGAGACGCTGGCCATGGCGGCCGCTCCGGTCGGCGCGGCGTTCACGTTCATCACGCTCGTAACCGGGTCGCTGTGGGGCAAGCCGATGTGGGGCACGTGGTGGACCTGGGACGCGCGCCTGACGTCGGAACTGGTGCTGCTATTCCTCTACCTCGGCGTGATCGGCCTGTATCACGCTATCGAGGACACCCGCCAGGCGGCGCGGGCCGCTGCGTTTCTCGCGCTCGTCGGTGTCGTCAATCTGCCGATCGTGCACTACTCGGTGACCTGGTGGAACACGCTGCACCAAGGGTCGACCGTGCGGCTGGTCGGCGAGTCGCATATCAGCGCGAGCATGCTCTGGCCGCTGCTGACCCTGGCGCTGGCGACCCACGTATACTTTTTCGCCAGCGTGCTGGCGCGGTCGCGCACGGCGCTGCTGTCGCTCGAATCCGGCAAGGACTGGGTGCGCGAGATCGCGCTGAACGATCCGGCCGGCGCGAACCTGCGTCATGTCTGATTTCTTTGCGATGGGCGGATACGGGGTCTATGTCTGGTGGTCGTACGCCGTATTTTTCGTCGTGCTGATCGCCGATGCGCTTGCGCCGCTGATGCAACGGCGCAAGACACTGCGCGAACTGCAAGCTCGTCTCAAGCGCCAGGCCGCGAGGAAAGCAACGTGACGCCAACGCGCAAACGCCGGTTGATCGCGGTCGGTCTGGTCCTGGTTGCCGTCGGTATCGCCGCGGCGCTGACCGTCATGGCCCTGAGCCAGAACATGACCTACCTGTTTTCACCGAGCGAAGTGCTGTCTGGGCATGCGCCACCGGGATCGGCATTCCGTCTCGGCGGCGTGGTGCTGGAAAAATCGCTGCATCGCGACCAGTCGTCGCTCAAGGTCGACTTCACCGTGACCGACCGCTTTCACGACATGCCGGTCGAGTACACCGGCATCCTTCCGGACCTGTTCCGCGAGGGGCAGAGCATCGTCGCGACCGGCCGCATGGACGGCAACCGTTTCGTCGCGCGCGAAGTGCTGGCCAAGCACGACGAAACCTACATGCCGAAGGAAGTCGCCGATGCGATCGCCAAGGCCAAGCTAGCCAAGGCCCAGGGCGGCGCACAGTAACGCGTGTCCTGCCGCCACTGCGAGCGTGCTTTTTCGACACGCCGCAAGATGAAGATATCTTCATCTCCCCGCACGCCAAGCGGGATTGAATCCCGCCGGAAAAGCAGTACCTCCAATATTGATAGTGGCTCAGCCTGAAATCCGTTCGCCCTGAGCGTAGGCCCGTAAGGGCCGACGTCGAAGGGTCTCCGGCGTTTCGGCCTCTCTCGGCCATCCATGGCCTTCGAGGCACTTGGGCTCTTGCCCGGCGACTTCGCTCGCTGCGCTCAACGAGAACGGATATTGGATCGGCGTGTTTTGGATCGGCCCGTTTTTGATCGGCGTATTCGAGCTGAAGCGATATCATCCCAAACAACAGGAACAGCACATGTCCAAACAAATTTCCGCGGCCGCATCCGGCCAGTTCAGGATCGGCGGCGATCTCACGGTCAATCGTCTCGGTTTCGGCGCGATGCGTGTCACCGGCCGTGGCATCTGGGGCGACCCGGCCAGTCCCGCCGCAGCACGAGCGACGTTGAAACGCGTGCCCGAACTCGACGTCAATCTGGTCGATACGGCCGACAGTTACGGTCCGTACGTCAGCGAAGACCTGATCCGCGAAACCCTGCATCCGTACCGTGGAATTCTCGTCGCGACCAAAGGCGGACTCACGCGGCACGGACCGGATGTGTGGAAAGAGCTCGGACGTCCCGAGTACCTGCGCCAGTGCGTGCTCATGAGCCTGCGGCGGCTCGGCGTCGAGCGCATCGATCTCTGGCAATTGCACCGCATCGATCCGGCCGTACCGCGCGACGAACAATTCGATGTCATCGCGCAAATGCAGAAGGAGGGCTTGATCCGGCATGCGGGACTGAGCGAAGTCAGCGTCGAGGAAATCCGCGCGGCGGGCAAATTCTTTCCGGTCGCGACCGTGCAAAACCTCTACAACCTCGCCAACCGCCAGAGCGAAGATATCCTCGATTTCTGCGAGGCTAACGGCATCGGGTTCATCCCCTGGTATCCGCTGGCCGCGGGCAAGCTGGCCGGACCGGATTCCGCGCTAGCCCAGGTCGCCGCACGGCTGCGCGCAAGCGCCGGCCAGGTCGCGCTGGCATGGCTGCTCAAGCGTTCGCAAGTCATGTTGCCGATCCCCGGCACCGGCAGCGTCGCGCATCTGGAGGAGAACGTCGCCGCAGCCGCGATCGAGCTGACTGACGCGGACTTCGCCGCGCTCGACCAGGCGGCGCGCAAGGCAGCCTGAGGCGCATTCTCATTTGCAGAAGGGTCTGCGCCTGACGCGACAGCCGGGGTTCAGCCAGCCGCTTCTTTACGTGCCCTGTTGCGCGTAAACTTGCGGCCGGCAATTCCGTCTCGGCCGTCGCGTCAGCCTGCTCCGGCGCGGCAACACGGCGACCGAAAAGCCACCCCTGCATCCCGTCAGAGAGGCGTATACTTATGAACAAAGTAGACAAATCCCGCAACCAGGCGGCAAGCGACAGCCGTCGGCGCTTTTTTGCCACGGCCGGAGGCGCGATCGGCGCCGTCGTCATCGCAAATGCCGTGCCACAGATCGCGCGGGCCGAAGACCTGCCGCACCTGACGCTCGACGATCCGACCGCCAAGGCCCTGAACTACACCGAAGACAACACCAAGGCTGCGGCGCCGCACCAGGCCGGCCAGGACTGCTCGAACTGCAACTTCTACACCGGCGGTGCAACCGGCTATGGCCCGTGCCAGTTGTTCGCCGGCAAGTCCGTCAACGCCAAGGGCTGGTGCTCGGGTTACGCGAAAAAGGCTTGATTCACCGCTGTTCTCCGCGGTCCGCGCGACGGCGCGGACCGCTCATCGGCGACTGCCCGAGGGAGGGTTGCAACGGCCCTTCCAGTTGATCCATATCACGCATCTGCCGCCGTCTCGCGTAAGCTAGTGTTTCTCAGGACCATCGCCCGGTCCATGGATGTCGTTGCGTCATGATTCCCGAACTCGGCCAATTCGCACTGATCCTCGCCCTGCTGATCGCCGCC
>DASSGP010000259.1:0-25938 GCA_035693405.1 Rudaea sp.
CCAGCCCGAGCGTCGCGGCGCGCTGGCGCAGGCGATCGGCATCGGGTCCCTCGCCGGCGATGATGAAGACGAGCTCCGGGAATTCATCCACGAGCGCGCGCGCGACGTCGAGCAGAAACGTGATGTTCTTTTCCGCGGCGAGCCGGCTGACGGTCACCAGCGTCGGCCGGCCGCGCGCGATCCCGTGCTCGTCCCGGAAGCGGTCGCCATCGCCTCCGCGAAACTCGTCGAGATGGACTCCGGTCGGTATTACGGACGCTGGCGTCGTTATCCCGTAACGAACGAGCACATCGGCCATCTGTTGCGTCGGCACTATCAGGTGATCGACGTCGTGACACAGGCGGCGCGAGAACCGGCGAGCCGCAAGTCGCAGCCACGCCGCCGGCAACCACGGCAGGTAATGCGCAGCGTATTCCTCGAAGAACGTGTGGTAGCTCTCGATCAAGGAAACGCCCGTGCGCCGCGCCAGCGCGACACCGATCTGATGCGCGCGGAACGGCGTGTGGATATGGATGACGTCCCAGGCCCGTTCGGCCAGGTCGCGAATGGCAGCGCGTGCCGCCGCCCTGCGTATCAGGCGATCCTCGGGATCGAAGAAGATTACGCGCGCCGGCAACCGGATGATTTCGATATCGCTCCGCGCTTCGGTCGCGCCATAGTCCGGCGCGACGATCGTCACGTCATGCCCGAGTCGCGTGAGTTCGCGCGCAAAGGTGCGTATCGACGCCGACACGCCGTTGACACGTGGAAAGTAGACGTCCGAGAGCATGAGGATATTCATGCGCGTGAGCGTATTGCACGATGGTTACGGAATTGCGGCAGGATGCGCGTTAGGGGGTAGCGAGCTCGCGCCGCGCCGGTAGCACGAAGTGCCGCGCCGGCAATCAGGCCGGCTGGCCCCTCACCCTACCCTCTCCCCATCATTCGATGGGGGGAGGAGAAGAAAAACACCCGTCGGATGTTTTTCTAGATACCGTCCATTTAGTCCACGTCCCGCTCGAGCAAGCGGCGCATGACTGATTGCATGTCGGCGTGCTGCGCGCTGCTCAGATGCTGGTTGAACAGTTCGACGATCGCCGGCCGGTATACGGTCCACATCTGCTTGCGCAACGCGCGGCCCTTCTCGGTCGGCACGGCATAGAACCCGCGGCCGTCCTCCTTCGTCTGCCGGCGCGCGACCAGACCAGCCTCGACCAGGCGATCGACCAGTCGCGTGACATTGAACCGGGTCAGCACCAACTGGTCCGCCAGCGCGGACATGCGCAAGCGCTGGTCCGGGGCGCGCTCCAGGATCCACAGGACGTCGTACCACGCCAGCGGCGGCAAGCCAGCGTCCTTCAGACGCTTTTCCATCGCACCGACGAGGACCGAATGCGCCGTCAGGAACAGGGCCCAGGTCTCGGTCGAGGCCGGTGAGGCGGCGGCGGCGGAAGTCTTCATGCCGCTCATGGTAGTTGCAATTGCAATCAAAAGCAATTATATTGTAGTTGCATTTGCAACCACATATGAGGAAGCCGTCATGCATGCAATTTCTTCTACGCAGTATTCCATCGACTCGCGCCGCGGCCCGTCCGCGGTACTTCTGCTGCGCGTTTCGCTCGGGGTCATGTTCCTGGCGCACAGCGTCATCCTGAAACTCCTCACGTTCGGCCTGGCCGGAACGGCCGCGTTCTTCGTCGGCATCGGCCTGCCCGGTTCGCTCGCCTACATCACGTTTGCCGCCGAACTGGTCGGCGGAGTGCTGCTGGTCCTGGGCGTGCAGACGCGCTGGGTCGCTCTGGCCCTGTCGCCGATCCTGCTCGGCGCGATTTTCTGGGTGCACGCGAAGAATGGCTGGATGTTCGGCAATCCGAACGGCGGCTGGGAATATCCGCTGTACCTGTTCGTGCTGTGCGCGGCGCAGGTGTTGCTCGGCGACGGCCCGCTCGCCTTGAGCCCCTCCTGGATACCGCGTTCGTGGCGCCGGCCATAGTCACGGCGGGCCGCGCCAGCCGGTGCTTGTGTATGATCGCGCGACCCGGTTCCGGAAAAAGCGAGAAACCGCAATGCCCAAAATCGACAAGGCCCTCGCGCCGAGCGACTCCGGCACACGTTACCCGCCGCCGCACGATGGACCGTGCAGGCAGAGGCAGTGGAAGCGGCTCGGCGACGCCGCCGGTCTCACCCAGTTTGGCGTGAGCCTCTACCGGCTCGCTCCGGGCGTGTGGTCCAGCCAGCGTCATTGGCATTCGCACGAGGACGAGTTCGTCTATGTGCTCAGCGGCGAACTCGTGCTGGTGACCGACAGCGGTGAAGAAATCCTCCGCGCCGGCGACTGCGCGGGATTTCCTGGCGGCGAGCGCGACGGGCACTGTCTACAGAACCGCTCGACCGCTGATGCCGAGTTCCTCGTCGTCGGCACACGCAACGACGCCGACCACGGCGAGTATTCCGACATCGACATGGCATTCATGCCGGGCCGCTACTCCGGCAAGGGCGGCTACCGGCGCAAGGATGGGTCAGCGCTATGAGTGGTCGAGCGGGCAACTGCCTGCGCGCAGCGTTGCCGGTCGTTGCTCAGGCCGCTTGCGGTCCGGTTGACGTATTCCGGCGCCCGGCCAACTCGTAGAGCGGGTAGATTTCGGTTTCATTTCTCTGCCGGTATTCACCCAGCGCCTTTGCGAAGTGGTCCACCGCCGTGACCGATACGGCTCCGCTGCGCATCGCGCGGGTCAGGTCGTCGAAGCGCCGCAGGACGCGGCGGGCCAGCCCGAGCATGACCAGGCGCGACTGCCAGAACAGTCGCCGCGCGACGGGATCGGGCCAGATACTGCGGCCGATGACCGGATACAGGCGGATCGCTTCGATGTGCCTGAGCTTGAGCAGCTGCTCGGCGCATTCGCGCGTCATGCGCTCGGCTGCGTCGGGATCAGCTTCCAATTGGCTCATTGCGGCCCTGAACGTGGCATCCAGTTCGTCGTACTGAGCAGTCAGCTGCGCTACCAGGGCCGCGTCGAATTGTGCCGGCGTGTTCCCGGCAAGAGCGAGATCTGAAGGATTGGCGTTCGACTCATCGTCGATCGCCTGAAGGGCACGGGCGAGTGTAGACATATCAACGTCCCCGGATTTTCCGGAACTGCACCCCTGCCCGAGCAAAATTAGCCGAAGAACGCGGCCGCGATCGTGACGGGCCGCACATTTCCCCGGCGCCAAGGCGGCCGCAAAGACAGAAAACCCGCGGCGGCGTTCGATGCTAATCTCTGGCAGATATGGACCAGAATACATTGCAATGAAGCCGCGTACGCCGCCCCACGCTGCGGCTCCGGCGACGAACGCCGCACCCGGAGTGCGCCTCGATATCTGGCTCTGGGCGACACGATTCTTCAAGACCCGCGCGCTCGCCAAGCAGGCGATCGAGGGCGGCAAGGTCGAGGTCGGCGATGGCTCGGCCAAGCCCGCGACACTGGTTCACGTCGGCAGCCGCCTGAAGATCACGCGCGGCGAAGACCGCTTCGAGATCGACGTGACGGCGCTGCGCCATCAGCGCGGCTCGGCCGCACTCGCGCAGCAGTGTTACGCGGAAACGCAAGCGGGCCGCGCCGCGCGCGAACTCGCCGCCGAACAGCGGCGCCTTGCCGCCGCCGGCTATGAAAAGCCGGCGACCAAACCCGACAAGCGCGCACGCAGACTGATTCGCGCGCTCGGCGACATCGATGCGTTTTGATTCATCGAATCCCCGGCCGGCCAATTCCGCGACATCCTCGCGCTAAGATGACGCAACTCGCGACCCGACTTTTCAAAGGACATTGGTCATGCCCCGAATCGTGAAGTGCGGATTGATCCAGACGTCGATGGCCTGCGGCGCCGACGAACCCATCGCTACGATACGCAGCGCCAATCTCGACAAGACGCTCGAGTTCGTCGAGCAGGCAGGGCGCGAAGGCGTGCAGATGCTGTGCATGCAGGAGATATTCACCGGGCCGTACTTCTGCGCCGAGCAGAACCCGCGCTGGTACGAGGCCGTGGAGCGCATTCCGGACGGCCCGACGGTGAAGCTGATGCAGGAACAGGCGCGGCGCCACCGCATGGTCATCGTCGTGCCGATCTACGAGGAAGACGAAGCCGGCATCTACTACAACACTGCCGCGGTCATCGACGCGGACGGCAGCTACCTCGGAAAATACCGCAAGAACCACATCCCGCATTGCCTGCCGGGATTCTGGGAGAAGTTCTATTTCCGCCCGGGCAATCTTGGCTATCCGGTGTTCCAGACCAAGTACGGCAAGGTCGGTGTCTACATCTGCTACGACCGCCACTTTCCGGAGGGCGCGCGCGCGCTCGGACTCGGCGGCGCCGAAATCGTGTTCAATCCGTCGGCGACTGTCGCCGGACTCTCCGAATACCTGTGGAAGCTCGAACAGCCGGCGCACGCAGTGGCGAATGCCTACTTCGTCGGCGCGATCAACCGCGTCGGCACCGAAGCGCCGTGGAACATCGGCGAATTCTACGGGCAGAGCTACTTCTGCGACCCGCGCGGCAGCTTCGTCGCGACCGGCTCGCGCGACCGCAGCGAACTGATCATGGCCGAGCTCGACTTCGACAAGATCCGCGAAGTGCGCAACGTCTGGCAGTTCTATCGCGACCGGCGGCCGGACTCGTATGACGCACTGGTCATGCCGTAACGCACTTGCCGGACGCCGGGCGCGACTGTGACATCCGGTCCGTTGCGATGCAAAAACGCAGTCCGTGATCGAACAAATGAGCGCCCATGGCGGAGCCCGCCGGACGGCGAATGTTCGCAACGCGCACACATTCGCCGCCGGCCGCGTTCTTGTTGATATATTCCCCGCGGCCAACAAGGAGATCGATCATGAAACTGCCTCATTGGGTCGTTGTCGTGTCGTTGCTCTGTACCGCTCTGTCGGGAGTCGCGCAAGCCGCCATAGCGTCCCACCGCCTCGGTGATGGCAGCGGCGAAGACTGGGAGCCGGCGATCCTCGTCGACGGCAGTCACGTCTACGCGTTCTGGCCGCACTACCTTGCTACGACACTGGTGGATTCGTCGGGTGCGACGTGCATGCCGTTCAAGGGCGCGGGCAAGCACACGACAAGCTCGTACATGTACTTCCAGTCGTCGAGCGATGGCGGCACCACCTGGGGGCCGGTCACGATTCCGCGCTGCCCGGTCCAGGGCAACAACGTCGATGCACAGCTGGCGCTCGGCGCCAACCATCGCGTCTACGCCGGCTACATGGACGGCAATACCCAGTACACGCCGATCGAAGTGATCTATTCCGATGATTTTGGCGTGACCTGGAGTCCGCCGGTAGATATTACGAACGGCGGCCGCGGCGACAAGGACATCGTGCTCGTCGACGGCAGCAACAACGTGATGGTCGCGTTCGAGAACGGCGGCAAGCAGAATGTCAGCGTCAGCACGAACGGCGGCGCGAGCTTCAGCGCGAAGCAAGTCAACATCGCCCCCAACGGCATCGCACTCGCGACCGGCGGAATCCTCGACACGCAGGGCCACGCCTACTTCTCATGGGTCGGAACCACGAACAACGGTACCGGCCAGAGTACGTTCTACGTGCAGAGTTCCAGCAATCTGTTTTCCACCTACGCGGTCAGCACGCTTGACCGCGGTGCCGGAGGCCCGCAGGTCACCGGTGCGGGATGGGACTATTGGGGCGGCTCGATCCAGATTGCGGTGCAGCCCAGGACGCCGCCGGCCAACGACCGCGTCATCGTGATCTACAACGCGGGCGCGGGCGCGTCGGGTGCGCCGGAGCGCATCTACAGCAAGTATTCCGATACGCTCGGAGCAAGTTGGAACATCCCGTTCAATCCATCATCGTGGCCGAACGGCTCGCAGGTTTCGCTCGCTCCTGCCGGCGTGTGGCACGGCTTTCCGTCGATCGCGGCGACCGCTTCGGCGGTAAAAGTGATCTGGATGGACAATCGCGCCTCGTTCGGCGGCAACTACACCTGCCAGAGTTCGCTCACCACGGGCCAATGTGGAACGTGGAACGTGTATGAGCGCAGCAGCATCAATGGCAGCGCGAGCTGGGGCGCCGAGAGCGTCATGACCCAGGCGACGCCCTACCGGAACTACCAGACCGCCGCCGGATTCGATCATCCGTACGGCGACTATACGGAGACGGTCAACGACCAATCGGGAAACTTTTACGGAATCTGGGCCGAAGGCGAGTCGAAGGCCGGAACCGGCGACGTATATTTCGCGAAATTCTGAGGACACTGATTCGTTTCGGCCTCGCCTGCCCCACGGAAACGGCCGGCATCACGCTAACGGCCGGTGCTATGCACTGCCTGCCTGAAACTCGCGCGATGCATGCTGCAGCCGCCGGTGCGCCACCGAACAGACATGATGGCTGTGGTCGGGTAGAACTTCATTGCTGCACGCGCCATTCGGCGCAAGGTTCGCCACAGCTTGGCGGACCACTTTTCTCAACCAGGAGGGGATATGAACGCAAGAGCGATCGTACTGACTGCACTACTGGGGTTTTTCGCAACATCGGCATGCCTAGCCGCCGACGCCAACATGGGCACGTGGAAGTTGAATGAGGCGAAGTCGACCATCGCCCCGGGGGCGCCGAAGAACCATACCGTGATCTACGCAGCCGCAGGCGATGCGGTCAAGGTGACGGTCGATGGCATGTCCGGTGACGGCAAGCCGGTGCACAACGAATGGACGGGCAAGTTCGACGGCAAGGACTATCCGGTCACGGGTGATCCGACCCAAGACGCGCGTTCATACAAGAAGGTCGATGACCGCACGATGGAACTCGATGTCAAGAAGGGCGGAAAGACTTTGTTCACGGGCCGCATCGTCATCTCTGCCGATGGCAAGAGCCGCACGATCACGTTGAGCGGAACCGATCCGGCGGGCAAGAAGTTCAGCAGCAGTGCGACGTACGACAAGCAGTAACCTGCAACACGACGTCACACACAAAAGGTAGTGCCCTTCGGGTCGAAGGGCACTGCGACCGGATCGGATGCCAGCGCTGGACCCTGGTTACCGAGTCGATTCAATAAGGCTATGCCCGCCGCGTTACTCAAGCCATTCGGGGCTTGACCTTGCTCGCCGCGAGCTTCGCGTTCTTCCTTGCCAGCTCGACGTCCGCATCGTGCGCGAGTGCAACGCCCATGCGCCGCTTGAGAAAACTCTCGGGCTTGCCGAACAGGCGAATGTCGGTGTTCGGCACGGCCAGCGCGTCGGCCACTCCATCGAACACGAGCGGCTTGCCGTCGACGCCACCGTAGATCACCGCCGACGCACCGGGACTCTTCAGCGAGGCGTCCACCGGCAAGCCGAGAATCGCGCGCGCGTGCAGTTCGAATTCGCTCTGCCACTGCGTGATCATCGTGACCATGCCGGTATCGTGCGGACGCGGACTGACCTCGCTGAACCACACCTGCTTGCCCTTGACGAACAGTTCGACGCCGAAAATGCCCTGCCCGCCGAGATCGTCGGTGACTTTCTTCGCTATCTCCTGCGAGCGTGCAAGCGCGGCCGGATCCATCGCGCACGGTTGCCAGCTCTCGACGTAGTCGCCATGCACCTGGATGTGCCCGATCGGCGCGCAGAAATTCGTATCGATATTGCCGTTCGTGTTGCGTGAGCGAACGGTCAGCAGCGTGATCTCGTAATCGAAGTCGATGAAACCCTCGACGATCACGCGGTTAAGGCTGACGCGGCCGCCGGCCATTGCGTAGTCCCAGGCTTTCTTCACATCGTTCGGACCGTCGATCCTGCTCTGGCCCTTGCCGGACGAGCTCATGACCGGCTTGACGACGCACGGATAGCCGATGCCGCCGGGCACGCCGTCGATCGCACCCTGCAACTCGGCCAGCGAATCGCAGAACTTGTACGGACTCGTCGGCAGCCCCAGCGTTTCGGCAGCGAGCCGGCGGATGCCTTCGCGATTCATCGTCAGCCGCGCAGCGCGCGCAGTCGGAATCACACGCACGACGCCAGCCGCTTCGAGTTCCTCGAGCATCGGCGTCGCAATCGCCTCGATCTCCGGCACGACGACATCGGGCCGTTCCGCCTCGATCAGCGACTTGAGCTGCTGTGGATCGCTCATCGCGATCGTGCGCGCATGGTGCGCGACCTGCTGTCCCGGCGCGTTCGCATAGCGATCGACCGCGATCGTCTCGACGCCGAGCCGCTGCAGTGCGATCAGCACTTCCTTGCCGAGCTCGCCAGCGCCGAGCAGCATCACGCGGGTTGCGGCAGCCGACAGTGGCGTGCCGATCGAGGGGAGTTTCGGTGCGGTCATGGGGTGCGCTTCCGGAGTGCAGTCGGCATTATCCCGCAATGCGCGAGCCCAGGCACGGGCAACGCGAGCCGGTTGTCACCGATGCTGTTGGCACGAGTAAACTCCAGGAACCTTGCACGCGGAGAATTCCCATGTGGTTGTTGATTGCGGGTCTTGCGGCATTTCTTGGCTTGCACTCCCTGCGAATCGCCGCGAGTGACTGGCGCGCGCGGCAAATGGCGCGGTTCGGCGAAGGTCCGTGGAAGGCTATCTACTCGCTGTTGTCGATCGCGGGCTTCGTGCTTCTGATCTGGGGGTTTGGCGAAGCCCGGCAACATCCGCAATTGCTGTACGTGCCGCCGATCTGGCTGCGCCACGCCAACGCCTTGTTCACGTTGATCGCGTTCGTCCTTGTCGCCGCTGCTTACGTGCCGCGTAATCATCTGAAGGCCAAGCTCGGCCATCCGATGTACGCCGGCATCAAGGTCTGGGCGCTCGGTCATCTGCTGGCCACCGGCATGCTGCATGACGTCGTGCTGTTCGGCGCGTTCCTGATCTGGGCGGTCGCGGGCTTCATGGTCTCCCGGCGCCGAGATCGCGGCGCCGGCGTCACTTATCCGGCCGGCACGCTGGCCGGGGACCTGCTGACGCTCGCGATCGGCATCGCCCTGTGGGCAGCGTTCGCATTCTTTCTGCATGCACGCTGGATCGGGGTGGCGCCATTCGGGTAGGGTGGGCCTTGGCCCACCGCTTCTTTGACGTTCGAGGCAAAACGGTGGGCCAAGGCCCACCCTACCGCGCTTGGTTGGTGCGCCGCTAGATGATTCCGGTCAATGCATAGACGGCGATGATGAAAAATACCGCCGTCGTCTTGATGCAGGTGATCGCAAAGATATCCTTGTACGACTGTTTGTGAGTCAGCCCGCATACGGCGAGCAAAGTGATCACGGCGCCGTTGTGCGGCAACGTATCCATGCCACCGGACGCCATCGACGCGACGCGATGCAACACCTCGGGCGGGATGCCGGCTGCGTTAGCCGCAGCCGTGAACTGCTCGGCCATGGCCGCCAGCGCGATCGACATGCCGCCGGACGCCGAGCCGGTGATTCCGGCCAGCGTGGTCACGGTGACCGCTTCGTTGACGAGCGGATGCGGAATCGCCTTGAGCGCGTCGCGGATCACGATGAATCCCGGCAGTGCGGCAATGACGGCGCCGAAGCCATATTCCGAAGCAGTATTCATCGACGCGAGCAGCGCGCCGGCGATCGCGGACTTGCTGCCCTCGGTGAATTTCTCGCGGACGGTACGATACGCAAACACGAACACCGTCAGTATGCCGATCAGCAGCGCGCCCTCGACGGCCCAGATCGCTGCGACGCCCGAGATCGTCACGCCGATTGGCTTCTCGAGTCCCGGCATGCTGATGTCGTAGGTCTTGTCATATGAGGTGTTGACGAAAACCGTGAACACCTTGTTGAGCACTGCTACGAGGACCAGCGGCAGGATCGCGATCCACGGGTTGACCAGCTTGCTGTCCGGAATCGGCTCTGGCTCGTTGATGTGTCCGCTGCCGTAGCCTTCGTTTGCCGCCAGCGCCTGGCGCCGGCGCCACTCGAGGTAGGCCATGCCGAGAACGAAGATGAAGACGCTGCCGGCAATGCCGAGCCACGGCGCGGCGTAGGCATCGGTCTTGAAGAAGGTGGTCGGAATGATGTTCTGGATCTGCGGCGTACCCGGCAGAGAATCCATTGTGAACGTGAATGCGCCGATCGCGATCGTGCCCGGGATCAGTCGTTTCGGAATGTCGCCTTGGCGGAACATCTCGGCCGCAAACGGATAGACCGCAAACACCGCGATGAACAGCGACACGCCGCCGTAAGTCAGCAACGCGCAGACGATGACGATCGACAGCATCGCGCGTTCGCGGCCGACCAGGCGAATGACGGCGGCGACGATCGACTTGGAAAATCCGGCAAGCTCGATGACCTTGCCGAAGACGGCGCCGAGCAGGAACACCGGGAAATAGTTCTTGATGAAGCCGACCATCTTGTCCATGAACAAGCCGGTGAACATCGGCGGCACGGCCGAGGGATCGGTCAGCAGGACCGCGCCCATCGCGGCGATCGGCGCGAACAGGATCACGCTGTGGCCGCGATACGCGACATACATCAGGAAAGCGAGCGCGGCGAGGCAGATGAGAAAATTCACGAAGTCGCTCCGGTCAGCAGTGCGTGCGGCGCGTGCACGCACTCGCCTGCGTGAACGCTTCCGGCAACTTCGTCAATACCGCTGGATCCTGCATGCAACTATCCCCTCGCGTGAACGACACTATCCGCTTCATCTGGCGGAGTGTGCGCTGCAGTATTCACGAGTGGCCAACGACGCGGACAGTGTACGAAAGTACAAGTACTACCCGCGTCAGGCGAGCGCCACGAGCGCGAGATGTTCGGCAACCAGCGCCACGGTCGTCTGGCCCTCGACCTCCACGGTCCTGGTCTGGCTGAGCAACCAGTGGCCTGGCCGGCGCTCGACCAGTGATTGCAGGCGCGAACGAACTCGCACGCGCGCTCCCACTACGACCGGCGCCAGGAAACGGACCTTGTCGAGCCCGTAGTTCAGCACGTGCGCGACGCCGGGCAACGACGTGATCCGGGCGACATCGTCGCCGACGGTCAGCGACAGGAGCAGAAAGCCGTGCGCGATCGTGCCGCGATATGGCGATTCGCGCTCGGCGCGGACCAGATCGGTGTGCAGCCAGTAGCGGTCCTCGGTGGCGTTGGCGAACAGGTCGACACGCGCCTGATCGATCACGATCCAGTCGCTGCTGATGCGCTCGTGCCTGCCCCATTCGCGCAGCGTTTCAATCGCGTCGTCGGGCCTGCCAGCGTTCGCCATTCAGTCCACCGCTTCGAGGAATGCATCGACAGCAGCGCGCACTTCCGGTTCCGACAGGTCGGGCGCATGACCGACGCCGGCGACCTCGACCAGCCGCACGCCGGAGGACACCGCGGCCATGCGCGCGGCAATGTCGGCATCCAGAACATCGGACAATTCACCGCGCAGAATCAGCACCGGCCGGTGCCTGGCGAGCTTGCGATAGGCGCGCCATAGCAGAGGTCGAACAAGGCGCAGCAGGAATGGTTTCGCCGTGCGCACGACCGCCGGGTCGTAGTCGAGTACCAGCAGTCCGTCTTCGCGTACGCGAAACAGCCGGTCGACCATCGCGGCCCAGTCGGCCTGCGCATAGCGCGGATAGGCGACCTTGCCGATACGTTCGATGTATGCCGCGGCGTCAGCGCGACTCATCGGAGGAACCGGCTTTCCGGCGTACTTGCCGATCCGTTCGAGCGCGGCCTTCGGCACTTCCGGACCGGCGTCGTTGAGTATCGCCGCCGCGACTGCGGCGGACCGTCTGGCAGCCGCGGTAATCGTCACGAGCACGCCGAGCGACGTGCCCAGGAACACGGCGCGCGGAATGGCCTGTGCGCGCATCAATTCCAGGACGTCGGCCGCATAGGTCGATGCGTTGTAGCTGCTTGCGCGCGCCGCGCGTTCGGACCGCGCGCGGCCGCGCAGGTCGACCGCCAGGGCTCGCCGGCCGTTTGCTGCGATCATGCGCGCGATCGCGTCGAAGTCGGCGGAATTTCGCGTCAGTCCCGGAATGCAGATTACCGGGCAACGGCCCAGCGCGGTGTCCGACGCCGCCGCATAGTCGCGGGCATACAGCGCCAGACCATCACGACTGCGCCAAGACAGCTCTTGGTAGGGTTGCATCGACACGCGCCTGCCTGTTCGATTTTTTGCGAGAACGACAGCTTACGGTCGTTGCCCGAAACCGCACTCGTACCTTTGGACAATACCGCAGCGCGGCCCGGACCGGACAATCCAGTCCGAATCGGCAGGAGTTGCGCAACCGCGTGATCGGATCGTTACTCGGACACTGGGCCCGCTACCATCCGGGCAAGACCGCGCTGGTCTGCGGCAGCGAACGCATGAGTTTTGCCCGGCACCACGAGCGGGTCGTGCGCTGCGCCGCGGCACTGCGCGCGCTCGGCCTGCGGCGCGGCGACGCCGTCGCGACGTTCATGGGCAACTGTGCCGAACTCGTCGAACTGTACCGCGCCTGCGCGCAGACCGGTCTGGTCTGCGTACCGATCAGTCCGTTGCTGCAGGCAGCCGGTGTGGCCGTCGTGCTGCGCGACTGCGGCGCCGCGGCGATCTTCTCGCAACCGGCATTGCGACCGGTACTCGATGCGCTGCGCGCGGAATTCCCGCAACCGGCTCCCGATCGCTGGGTCATGACCGGACCGGCCATCGGCTATGGGCAGTACGCAGCGCTGATGGCGCAGGCGCCGCAGTTCGACGAAGTCGAGCCGATCGATCCGGAAACGGCGTTCAACATCATGTACAGCAGCGGCACGACCGGCGCGCCGAAGGGCATCGTGCTGACCCATCGCATCCGCACGGCTTACGCGCTGCAGTTCGCCGCGGCATTCGCCGTACGCGCCGACAGCGTCGTGATGCACGCCGGATCGCTCGTCTTCAACGGCGCATTCACGACGTTGATGCCGGCCTGGCTGCAGGGCTGCACCTATGTCCTGTGCGATCATTTCGCGGCCGAGGACTTCATCGAAACGGTGCGCCGGGAATCGGTGACGCACGTGATGCTCGTGCCGTCGCAGATTGCGGCGATCCTCGCCGCGCCGAATTTCTCGCGCGCTGCATTGGCCTCGCTGAAGATGGTCTGTTCGCTCGGCGCACCGCTGCCGCACGAGCACCGGCAGCGCCTGCAGGATGTGCTGCCGGGCGCGATCTACGAACTGTATGGCCTCACCGAAGGCTTCGCGACCGTGCTCGACGGCGCCGACACCGCCGCGCACCCCGGCACGGTCGGCATTCCGCTGCCATTCCACGAACTGCGCATCGTCGACGACAACGGTCGCGACGTGCCGTCCGGCAGCGTCGGTGAAATCGCCGGCCGCGGGCCGCTGCTGATGCCGGGCTACCATGGCCAGCCCGAACTGACCGGCCGCACGATCGTCAACGGCTGGTTGCGCACCGGCGACGTCGGTTTCGTCGACGCCGACGGATTCCTGCACCTGGTCGACCGGCGCAAGGACATGATCATCTCGGGCGGCGTCAATGTGTATCCGCGCGACATCGAGGAAGTCGCTTGCCGGCATCCGGCCGTGCTTGAAGCCGCCGTATTCGGCATTCCGGATCCGAAATGGGGGGAGCGGCCGGTTGCCGCAGTGCTGCTTCGGCCCGGCTCGTCGGTCGACGCTGCAGCACTGTGCACGTGGATCAACGCGAACGTGGCCGCGCGCTTCCAGCGCGTGCACGAAGTCACGATCTGCACGGAATTCCCGCGCAACGTCGCCGGCAAGACGCTCAAGCGCGAGTTGCGCGAGCGCTGGTCGCAATCTTCATCCGCCTAGGACAGCCCCCTGTACGAAGGTACAAGTGTCGGCGAGGCGTTACCGCTCTAGCCTGCTCGGGAGGCTCGGACCAAAGTCCGTCCACTACTGCCTGTTATTAGATCGAGGGGACCATGAAACTGACCAGACTAAGTGTCGCCATCGCTGCATTGCTCTCGATGTCCGCCATGGCCTATGCCGATCCCGATGTCAACGCCGAAGCCGACCAGGCAAGCAGTGGCGGTGCGGGTGCCGACAGTGCCAAACAAGCCGATCAGGCCAATTCGAGCTCGCTCGAGACCATCACGGTGACCGCGCGCCGGCGCGAAGAAACGCTGCAGGACGTGCCGATTGCGATCACCGCGCTGTCGGCGAGAACGCTGGAAACGCTCAACGTGCAGAATCTCGGCGATCTGCAGGGCAACGTGCCGAACCTCGTCATCCACGACGCGCGCGGCAGCAACAGCACGATCACGACCTATATCCGCGGCATCGGCCAGTCAGATCCCACCTGGGGTTCCGACCCAGGCGTGGGCCTTTACCTGGACGACGTATACATTGCGCGGCCGCAAGGCGCGCTGCTTGATGTGTTCGATGTCCAGCGCATCGAAGTGCTGCGCGGCCCTCAGGGCACGCTCTACGGCAAGAACACAATCGGCGGTGCGATCAAGTACGTTTCCCGGCCGCTGTCGACGCAGGAGCAAGTCTATGCCGAGGCCGATGTGGGCAACGAGGGGCAGGAGAACGTCAAGCTCGGCTTGGGTGGTGCATCCGACGACGGCGTCTGGCGCGCCCGCGTCGCCTACGCGTCGCTGCATGACGATGGCTACGGCAACAACCTGATCACTGGCGACCCGGTCAGCAACCAGAATACCAACGCCGGCCGCGTGTCCGTGGGATTCTTTCCGAAAGATGTGCCGTTCGACGCAGTGTTCAGCGCCGACACGGTCCACGACAACTCCGATCCGCGCGGCGCAAAGCGCCTGAACATCAACAAGTTCGATCCGAAGAAGACGCCGCCGAACGAAAGCGACTACGACGTGCAGAGCGGCATGCCGCCGATCAACCAGACGCATATGGTCGGCGAGGCCCTGACGATGAACTACTACGCGTCGAGCGAATGGACCTTCAAGTCGATCACCGCGCACCGCCAGTCCAACACCAAGACGAACATCGACTTCGATACGCTGCAGGCGCCGATCGCCGACGTCTCGGCCTACTACCATGACTGGCAGAACTCCGAGGAACTGCAGGCCACCTACCAGGGCGGCAGCGGCACCAGCGGCGTGATCGGGTTCTACTATTTCAATGGCCTGGCCGGCGGCAGTATCTACAACGACTTCCTCGGCCTCTTGTTCGGCGTCAGCAGCGGCTCGATGGAGACGACGAGCTATGCCGGCTACACGGATTGGACCTGGCAGCTGGATGATCGCTGGAACCTGTCGGCCGGCGCGCGCATCACCAGCGAGAGAAAGCACGCCATCGTCAACAACTACTCGACTACGGACGGTACGTTCCAGGTGCCGACCACGGTCAGCGCGAACTTCAACAAATCGCTGACCTCGAACAACATCTCGCCGCGCGTGTCGCTGCAGTACAAGCTCAGCGAAGAAACCAATTTGTATTCTTCGCTCGCGCGCGGCTTCAAGTCCGGCGGCTTCAACATCCGCGCCAACACGGCCGCCGTCCCGGACGCCTCGCATCCGATCGACGACGAAGACCTCACCACGTGGGAATTCGGCAGCAAGTCGAATTTCGACGACGGCAGGTTTTCCCTGAACGCAGACGTGTTCTACACCTGGTACAAGAACGTCCAGTTGTCGGTGTTCACGTCGTACACGCTGCCGAACGGCACGCAGGGATTCTTCGGCGATTTCACCAACGCCGGCAAGGCGCATGCCTACGGCATCGAGGCGGAGTTCGCCTGGAGGCCGATCGAGCACTGGGCGGTCATCGGCAACATCGCCGGCCTGCACACGGAGTTCGACGAGTACCTCAGCGGCGGGGTCAATGTCGCCGACCAGAAGCGCTTCAATTCGGCGCCGAATGGCCAGTTCGGAGCAAATCTCGAGTACTCCGCGCCCGTCGGCAGCGGCGGCAATCTGCGCGCGCGCGTCGGCTGGACGTACCAGACGAGGGTCTACCCGACCACCGACCTGAGCCCGGCGATCGCCCAGGGTCCGTACGGTCTGCTCGGTGCCGGCGTGATCTGGGACTACAGCGCGCACTGGACGTTCGGCCTGCACGGCAGCAACCTGCTCGACCGGTCGTACCGCACCGACGGCTACAACATTCCATCGCTCGGCATCCTGACCGGGTTCTACGGCGCGCCGCGCCTGATCCTAGGGACAGCAAAGTACACGTTCTGACGTCTCCAGCGGCAGGGCACCTCGTGCGCAAGGCATCGCGGCGAGTCCCACGAGGTGCCCCTTTTTATCGCCATGGATGGCGTGTATGCCGGAAATGCAGGAGCATTTTCCGGCCCGCGCCATGGATGGCGTGTATGCCGAAAATGCAGGAGCAATTTTCGGCGGGTGCCTAGCCGGCTGCCGTCCCCATAAACGAAGGACGCCGAAAATGCAGGAGCATCTTTCGGCGGGTGCCCAATGGCCAGAGATGCCGAAAACGAAGCAGCATTTTCGGCGGGCGCTGGATGACCCGAAATACCGAAAACGAAGGAGCATTTCCGCCCGCCCGCGTCTGCCTGCCGGCTCGGCGCGCGATACGCTATGCTCGTCGCTCGCAAATCGCATGAAATGAAGCGCCGCAGCACATACGATCCATGCAACCACTCGGCCCAGCCGGCATGAGCCATTTGTCGCCGCAGCATCGCCCGACTGTCGACACGCGCGGCTCATCCCCATGGGGCTAGGCGCCGGTATCGTCATCGCCGCCGGCATCGTCTGGCTCGGCCTGTTGTTCGGCGTAGCGCTGTATGGCGAACGCCATGCGCGCGTATTCGAGAACCGCTGGGCCATCGTCTATGCGCTGTCGCTCGCCGTGCATTGCACGTCGTGGACGTTCTACGGAGTCGTCACCCAGGTCAGCCGATCGGGCTGGTGGCTGCCGCCGACATTCATCGGCGCGATCCTGCTGTACATGCTGGGCGTCGGCCTCCTGCGGCGCATGGTCGAACTGGCTCGCGAGCACAATGCCAGTTCGCTCGCGGACCTGATCGCCGCGCGGCTCGGCCGCCATTCCGGCCTGGCGGCGCTGGTCACGGCCGTCATGTTGCTCGGCATCGTTCCGTACATCGCGCTCCAGCTCAAGGCCGTGGCGATGAGCTACGGAATGCTGTGCGCGAGTCCGCAGGGGCCATCTGCCTGGCACGACAGTGCGCTCTACATCGCGCTGCTGATGGCCATTTTCGCGATGCTGTTCGGAACGCGCCGCGAATCGGCCGTCGCGCACAACCGCGGGCTCGTGCTGGCGATGGCGTTCGAGTCGGTTTTCAAGCTGGTCGCCATGCTCGCGCTGGGCAGTCTGCTGCTCGATGCACCGGAAGCGTGGATTGCCCCGACTCCGGCGTCCGACGGCACGCGCGGCTTCCCGAGCCTGATCCTGCTCGGCGCGTTCGCCATGTTCACGATGCCGCATCAATTCCACGCAGGCATCGTCGAATGCCGCGATGCGCGCCACCTGAAAACAGCGCGCTGGCTGTTTCCGCTCTACATGCTGCTGATCGCGGCGCCGGCGCTGCCGCTCGGCCGCCTCGGCGATGCGCGTCTGGCCGTGTCCGGCGTGCCGTCGGACCTGTACGTGCTGGCCCTGCCGCTCGCCCAGGGCAAGTCCGGGCTCGCCCTGTTCGCGTTTCTCGGCGGACTCTCCGCCGCCACGAGCATGGTCATCGTCGCCACGCTCGCACTGAGCCTGATGATCGCGAATCATTTCATCGCGCCACTGCGCGTGCGGGCCGGATGGGGCACGGCGGCGAGCGGCGATCTGCGCGGCGAGGTCCTCGGGCAGCGCCGGATCGCAATACTCGCCGTGATCCTGCTCGCCTGGGTCTACAGCCGCATGCTGGTCGGCAACGACGCACTGGCGGACATCGGTGCGCTGTCGTTCTCGGCGCTCGCCGGTCTGGCGCCGGCCGCGCTGGTGGCGGTCTACTGGCCGCGCCTCGGCGCACGTGCCGTCACCGCAGGACTCGCGGCCGGCACCCTTGTGTGGCTGTATACCATTCTGCCAAGTATATTTTTTCCACACAGCGAATGGCCGACGCAAGGGCCGCTCGGATTGAGCCTGCTTGCGCCGACGAATCTGCTGGGACTGGGCTTTCTGGGTTCGCTGGCTCGCGCGGTCGGCCTGAGCCTCGCGGCAAACATTGCCGTGATGTTCGCAGTTGCCTGCCTGGGCCGCGGGCTACGCGAAGCGTCGGTGCGCCTGGCGGCAATCGATACCGAAGAGCTGCGCACGCTGGCTACGCGCTTCCTGCCGGCGGAACGCGTTGCAGCGCTGGTCCCCCCGGCACGTCGCGGTCGTGCCAACCCGGAAACGCTCGCGGCAGTCGAGCACGAGCTTGCATCGGTGATCGGCGCATCGTCGGCACGGCTGCTGCTCGATGTCGCCCAGCGCGACCGTTCCGGCCAGCTCGATACGGTTGCAGCGATCGTCGGCGAGGCATCCGCCGACCTGCGCTTCAACCAGCGTGTGCTGGAAGCGGCGCTGCAGAACATGAGCCAGGGCATCTGCGTCGTCGATGCCGACCTGCGCGTCGTTGCGTGGAACCGCCGCTATGCGGAATTGTTCAACTACCCGCAAGGCCTGCTCGTCGTCGGCCGGCCGGTCGCCGATCTCATGCACCACAGTATCAGCGCCGGCGTGATCGGCGCCGGCGGCGTCGAACAACGTGTGCAGCAGCGCGTTGCTCACATGCGCGCTGGGACCCCGCACCTGTCCGAGCGTCGCTTTCCGGATGGCAGCGTGATCGAAATTCTCGGCAACCCCATGCCAGGTGGCGGCTATGTCGCAACGTTCAGCGACGTGACCGCGTTCCGCCATGCGGAGCAGTCTCTGACGCGTGCGAACGAGACACTGGAGCAGCGCGTGGCCGAGCGCACGGCCGCACTGGCCCGGGCGGTCCGCGAGGCCGAGCGCGCAAACGAAACCAAGAGTCGCTTCCTCGCCGCGGTCAGTCACGATCTGATGCAGCCGCTGCACGCGGCGCAGTTGTTCGCGCACACGCTGAGCGCGCGCCTCGGACCGCACGAGCGCATCGCCGCGCGCCACCTCGACGGCGCGCTCAGTGCGACGGAGTCGCTGCTCGCCGGCCTGCTCGACATCGCACGCCTCGATGGCGGCCGCCTGCATCCGCGCGCGCGGCCGTTCGCACTCGATGAACTGCTCGGCCCGCTCGCCGCAGAGTTTGCTGCGCTCGCGGAGGAACGTGGTTTGCGCCTCGACGCCGTACCGACGCGCGTCTGGATTCGATCGGATCCGCAGTTGCTGCGGCGCGTGCTGCAGAACTTTCTCAGCAACGCCCTGCACCACGCCGAACGCGGACGCGTGCTGCTCGGCTGCCGGCGGCATGGCAGCGAGCTGCGCATCGAGATCTGGGACACCGGACCGGGAATCGCCGCGGAAGAGCAACGCCTGATCTTCGAGGAGTTCCGTCGCGGCAGCGGCGCAACAGGCCAGGGCCTCGGACTGGGACTGGCGATTGCCGAGCGCATGGCCAACCTGCTCGCGCACGATCTGACGTTGCGTTCGTGGCCGGGACGCGGCAGCGTGTTCGCCGTATGCGTACCGCTTGCGCCTGCGCAGGCGATGCCGGCGCCGGTGCTCGAGAGCCACGCGATCGAAACCAGCGGGACTGCGCTTATCGTCGACAATGATCCGCAAGCGCTGGCTGCGTTGAAGCTGCTGCTCGAAAGTTGGGGCTGGCGCGTGCTTGCGGCGCGCGACGGCGCGCAATTGCTCGAGCAGCTAATCGAGGCCGATGTCGCGATCTTCGACTATCACCTGGACGGCGGCCGCACCGGATTGGAATTGTATACAACGCTCCGGAATGCCGGCACAGAAGTTCCGACGATCATCCTGACCGCGGATCGCGACGGCCCGTTGCGCCAGCGCGTGCAGGCTGAGGGGCTGATCTTGTTGTACAAGCCGTTGAAGCCGCTGGCACTGCACCAGGCGCTGCTTCACCTGCGCGCGACTGCAAGCGCCGATGCGTAGGGTGGGCCTTGGCCCACCGCTCTTCGTTTGACGTCAAAAAGAAAACGGTGGGCCAAGGCCCACCCTACGGCGCCCCGCGCCACGGCTCGCCAAGATCGAGTTGGCGCAGCAGCACGCCGGCCTGTGTCCGGTTGCGCACGTCGAGCTTCTCGAAGATCGCGCTGACATGGGCCTTGACGGTTCGCTCGCCGATGCCGAGAGCATCGGCGATCTGTTTGTTCAGTCGCCCCTCGGCCAGGAGGCCCAGGACACGGAATTGCTGGGCGGACAGGCTCGTCAGGCGTGCCGCCATCGCGGCGTCTTGAGGATTGCTGCGCGTGCTCTTGACCGCCGCGGAAAGACGCGGCGGAATCCAGCGGCCACAGGCGAGCACGCTGCGGATCGCCGCGCCGATTTCGTCGGGGGGCGTGCTCTTCGGGATAAAACCCGCGGCGCCGTGATCGAGCGCCCGGCGCACGACCACTGCATCGTCGTGCGCGGATACGACGAGCACCGCGACGCCAGGATATTGCGTGCGCACGGCCGCCAAGCCGGTCAGGCCGCGGCTGTCGGGCATGTGCAGGTCGAGCAGCGCGAGGTCCATGTCCGGCTCCGCGTCGAGCTTCGCCAGCGCCGTCGCCAAATCCGCCGCTTCGACGATCGTCGCGTCGGCTACGGCCGCGGTGGCAGCGGCACGCAGGGCGGCGCGGAACAGCGGATGGTCGTCGGCGATGAGAATCGTTGGCATTCGTCGGTCAGGTCGGCCAGTGGACTTTCGTACGATGGCACCCGCTTCGCTTGCTGCTATGGTTGGCGGATGCTGCGTAAACTCTATCTGATTCTGCTGGCGCTGGCGCTGACTGCATGCGCCACTGCCCCGCATCATGGCCCGGAGACGGCGGTGTCGATCGACTTTCTCACCAGCACCGTGCGCGAGACTGCGCATCGCGGCAACGACGACCTGGTTACCGCCGGACTCGGCCTGGCGGGATTGCGCGGTGCACCTGCGCCATTTGCCAATGCCGACGCACCGACCCCGCAGGAGCTGCGCCGGCGCGCGATCCAGGCGAACTGGAAAGGCATCGCCGATCTTGGTCCGCTCGGTGGCTACGGCGAACTTTACGGCAGCACGGCGAGCGTGCCGGGCCGCGAGTTCCAGGCCTTCGCCAAAGTGCCGAAGGCGCAATCGCCGCACCGTATACTTGTACAGATCCCGGACGCGTTCGACGCCAAGGCGCGCTGCCTCGTCGTCACCGCGTCGTCTGGATCGCGCGGCATCTACGGCGCGATCGCGCTCGCTGGCGCGTGGGGTCTGCCGCGCGGCTGCGCGGTCGCCTACACCGACAAGGGCGCCGGCACCGGCTACTTCGATACGGCCGGTGCGACCGGATCGGCGCTGGACGGCACGCAAACCGCGGTCGGCGGCGAGCAACTCGAATTCATGCCGAAGTCGGCGGCGCGTGATGCGGGAATCGCGGTCAAGCACGCGCACTCCGGCGACAATCCGGAAGCCGACTGGGGCCGTCACGTGCTGCAGGCGGCGCAATTCGGATTGGCGATGCTCGATCGCGCCTATCCGCAAGCCGCCCCGTTCACGCGGCACAACACGCGCATCATCGCGGTCGGCGTTTCCAACGGCGCTGGCGCAGTCCTGCAAGCGGCCGGGATCGATCGCGACGGAATTTTTGGCGGCGTCGTTGCGCTGGCGCCGAACATCAGCGTTCCCGTCGCCGGCAGCGGCCGCACGCTCTACGACTACGTCACTGAAGCGGGCCTGCTGTTGCCGTGCGCCCTGACTGATCCGCGCTTTGATCAGGTTCCGTTTGCACGCGTCCAGGGAAAGATTCCGCCAGCATGGTCCGCTCGCTGCAGCACATTGCGCGAGGCTGGACTGCTGCATGCCGGCGACCCTGCAGCGCAAGCAACCGAGGCGCTCGACCGGCTGCACGCCGGAGGATGGAACGACACCGCGCTGGCTACGGCGGCGCTTTCCACGACGTTCGACCTGTGGCGCGCGGTCGCGGCAACGTACGCGTCGTCGTATGCGCGCACCGGTGTCGGCAGCATGCCTTGTGGCTTTCGCTTCGATGCGCACGACGCCGCCGGCAAGGCGCGTGCGGCGACGCCGGCCGAACGTGCGGCGTGGTGGGCCGATGCGAGCGGCATTCCGCCGGGCGCGGGCGTCTTCCTCGACGAAACTTCGCCGGGCGAAGCGGCCGACCCGACGCTGCGCGGGCTACGATGTCTACGCGACCTCTGGACCGGCGACGGCGCCCAGGCCAAGGCAGTGCGCGCTTCGGTCATGGCGACCGCGGCACACCTGCCGCGTAAGGAACTGCCATTGTGGGTCATTCACGGCCGCGAAGATGGGCTGGTGCCGATGGCGTTCAACTCCGATGCGTATGTTGCCTGGTTGCGCGCCAACGGCCGCGAGCCGGTCTACTGGCCGATTCCCCATGCGCAACACTTCGATGCGTTTCTCGCGTCGCCCGGTTTTGGCGATCGCTATGTGCCATTGCTGCCTTACGGTTATGCCGCGCTCGATCGGATGTGGCGGCATCTGGCCGAAGGGGTGCCGCTGGCTGCCGGGGACACCCCCGCAGCCACGCCGCGCGGCGCAGGCAAACTCGATGCCGCGCGGTTGGATATCGCTCCGCGCTGAATTCGCCGCGAGTTACGCAGAGCCCCGTTCGCCGAGTCGCTCCGCAGTGCCGCGCGCCGCACTGACGGTCGCGCGACACATTCGTGTCCCCAGTTCCCGTATTACTCAAAATATCGGCACGCATCAGAACCGACGCAGACTAGAGGCGCACTCGAACAACGCTTCCCCTCGCCCCTCGCCCCTGCTCCCTTACGTCTTGATCCGGTAGCACGGCGTATACACGGCACCCGGCAACTTCATGCGCTGCTGCGCGACGAAGCTGGCGAGCAGCGCATCGAGCGCACGCATGATCTCGGCATCGCCGTCGATCACGAATGGACCGTGCAGTTCGATCGCCCGCAGGCCCTCTTCCTTCACGTTGCCCGCGACGATCGCCGAGAACGCGCGGCGCAGATCGGCGGCGAGCGAGTGGCGCGGCTGGTCGCGATGCAGATTGAGTGCAGCGACATTTTCGTGCGTCGGCCGGAATGGCTGCTGGAATTCGTGCTGTATCGCCAGCGCCCAGTTGAAGAAGAACGCATCCTTGTTGTCCAGCCGGTGGATGCGCACTTTGTCGATGCCCTTGAGCATCAGGCGCGCTGCTTCCGACGGATTGCCGGTAACGATGCGGTAGCGTTCGGCGACCGCGTCGCCGAGTACGAGGCGCAGGAAGCGGTCGATCTGCTCGAAGTAGGCTGCCGACTCGGCCGGACCGGCGAGAACCAGCGGGAACGGCAGGTTCGCATTGGCCGGATGCAGCAGGATGCCGAGCAGATAGAGGATTTCCTCGGCCGTGCCGACGCCGCCCGGAAACACGATGATGCCGTGGCCGATGCGCACGAACGCCTCGAGGCGCTTCTCGATGTCCGGCATGATCAGCAGGTTGTTGACGATCGGATTCGGCGCCTCCGCGGCGATGATGCCGGGCTCGGTGATGCCGATGTAGCGGCGCGAGCGCAGGCGCTGTTTGGCGTGGGCGATCGTTGCGCCCTTCATCGGGCCCTTCATCGCGCCGGGTCCGCAGCCAGTGCAGATGTCGAGTTCGCGCAGGCCGAGTTCGTAGCCGACCGCCTTCGTGTACTCATACTCGTGGCGCGGAATCGAATGGCCACCCCAGCACACGACGAGATTCGGTTCGATGTTCGGGCGCAGCACGCGCGCGTTGCGCAGGATCTCGAATACCGCGTGCGTGATGCCGTGGGAATCGTCGAGGCGGAACCTCCCGGCATCGATCTGAGTTGCCACGTAGGCGATGTCGCGCACGACCGCGAACAATAATTCGTTGATGCCACGGATGATACGGTCGTCGACGAATGCGCCGGCAGGTGCGTTGGTCAGTTCGAGCTTGACGCCACGATCCTGCTGCAGCACTTGCACGTCGAAATCCGGATAGCGCTCCCCCATGCTGCGCGGATCGTCGCTCATGCTGCCCGAGGTCAGCACGGCCAGCGCGCAACGCCGCAACAGCGCGTGCAAGCCGCCGAGCGAGGCATCGCGCAGACGCGAGACCTCGTCGCGCGACAGCACGTCCATGCCCGCGACCGGCGAGATGCGCGCGCTGACCGTGGATTTCGCCAATTTCGTAGGTGCTGCTTGCATTACCGGCAACCGCTGGAAATCAATTCTGGACTTGGAAGTATCGGGCGGTGGAGCGCTCGCGCGCAAGCGAAATAACGTTGGAACCGTTCGCGCAATGCGTCGCTCGCACGACGCGCGGAGTCGCAACGACCCTTCGACTTCGGCCCGGAGGGCCTACGCTCAGGGCGAACGGGTTGTTGTCGGCCAGATATTTGCTGATTCGGCGCTTTGCTGGAAATTGCTCCTTCGTTTTCAGGTGTCGAGCCATCAAGGCACCCGCCGGAAAATGCTCCTGCATTTCCGGCATACCGGCCATCCATGGCCATAAAAAAAGGCGCCCTTGCGGGCGCCGTTGATTTGCTCCTTGGCGAGGTGCAGCCACATGTGGCCACACTTCTGCTGCGCGATTTCTACTGCGCGATCGCGAACGATCGTCGCAGGCGCTTCCTCAGAACTTGTACTTGGCCGTGATCATGACCGACCAGCGCTGGCTCGGAATCGGCACGCCCGGCGTCTGGCCTTCGTTGATCACGAGACTCTGCGGCACGTAGTTTCCGTTCTTGTCCTTGTACGCGCCCGAGCTGATGTCGTAGATGTACTTGCCGGTCACCGGATTGTAGCCGCTGACGTTGGCAAGGTTGCGGATCAGCGGGAAGCCGGCGCGCTGCTCGACGCCCCAATGGCTGTTGAACAGGTTGCCGATGTTGAAGAAGTCGAAGCGCAACTCGCCCTTGTTGCCTTCGAAGATGCCGGGGATCTCCTGGCGGAAGGCGAAGTCGAACTGGTTGATCCACGGCGCGCGCACCGCGTTGCGCTGGGCAATCTCGCCCTCGTGCTTCTTGAGATAGGAATTGCTGTTGACGTAGTTCATGAACTGCGTCTTCTGCGTGTCGGTGACGGCCGATGCCCATTCGACGTCGGTGACCGACTTCGGAATGTAGACGAGATCGCGGCTGTAGCCGTCGCCGTTGGTATCGGTGCCCGAAACCCAGCTGTACGGCGCGCCGGAGTGCATGTCTCCGAACAGGCTGAACTGGGTCAAGTTATCGCCGAAGAAGCGGTGCTGCCACGTGAAGCCTGTGATCACGCGTTCGGCGACGCTGTAGTTGGACGTCGCGGCGATGTCGGTGTTCGGGTTGACCCAGACATTGCCAAGGATGTTGGAGTTGGCAACGCTGGAGGTGCCTGGATTCACGTCGGTGGCGTGGCCACCGCGGAATGCGACCATTGCGCTCCAGTCATCCGACATCGGCTTGGTGAACGACAGCACGACCGTATTGGACAGACCCTGGTGCGTGTTGGTCAGCTCGGTCACGTTGCCGAACGATGGATTCGCGCCGGCCTTGATGCTGCTGCTGCACTTCGTCGCATTCGCCGCGGTGCAGAAATATTGCCGGCCATCGGCACCGGTGAACTGCGGTGCGCCAAGGTTGAGGTTGTTGTAGAAGATGTCGTTTTCGGTCTGCGTGAAGTTGACCGACAGCGACGAGATGATGCCCATCCACGGCAGTTCGCGATCGAACGCCAGCGCGACCTGCGTGGTCGTCGGCATCTGGAAGTTCGGATCGATCGTATCGACCGACATCTGCGCGACGCTCGAACCGAGCACCAGCGTACCGGATCCGGGAACCAGCGGATTGGCTGCGTTGAAAACCGGCGCCTGCTTCACATATGGGATCTGGCCGGCCGGGCATGAGGAACCGCTCGCCTTGGTGAAGTTCTTGCCATTCGCGCTGCACAGCAACGTGCCGATCGGGTCGTTGCCGGTATTGACGATGTCGTAGGTGACGATCGACGTGCCCGGGTTGCCGAATGTGTTCGTGTACCACACCGTCGGCACGTCGGAGACGAACATGCCGATACCGCCGCGCAGCTGCGTCTTGTACTC
>DASSGP010000260.1:0-2443 GCA_035693405.1 Rudaea sp.
GATAGACCACTACATCACCGCGGCCAATCCCGACGACAGTGGCCGCGTCGCCTATTCCGACACGACGCCGGTCGCCGGATTGCTCTTTCGCGCGACCAGCCGCTGGCATCTGTACGCGTCGTACGGCAATGCCTTCGAGACTCCGACCTTCAACGAACTGGGCTATCGCCCCGACGGCACGGCCGGGATCAACTTCAACCTCGTTCCCGCCGACAGCCGCAATGGCGAGATCGGATCGAAGCTGCTGGTCGGCAAGGGCGAGTTCGACGTCGCCCTGTTCCAGGCCGACACGGATCACGAGATCGCCGTCGCCACATCCAGTGGCGGCCGCACGACCTACCAGAACATCGATCGTGCGCGGCGCCAGGGCGTCGAAGCGAAGTTCGACTATCCGCTGGCGGAACGTTGGCGCGTGCAGATCGCCTACACGTATCTCGACGCCACGTTCCGATCGGCATTCCTGACTTGCCCGGCTGCCTCGACCTGCACGACGCCGAACACCCCGGTCGCGCCGGGTGCGCGCATTCCGGGCGTGCCGGAGTCGAACTTCTACGCAGCGCTGCGCTACGGTGGACCGCAGGGCTGGAACGCGACACTCGAGGCCAGCGCCGCGAGCAACGTTGCGGTAAACGACCTGAATACGCAATTCGCGCCGGGCTATGGCGTCCTCAACACGAGCGTGGGCTACCTGTTCGACTGGAACGACGCGCAGGTGTCGACGTACCTGCGACTGAACAACATCTTCGACCACAGCTACGTCGGCTCGGTCATCGTCAACGAAAGCAATGGCCGCTACTACGAACCGGCGCCGACGCGCACGATCTTCGCCGGCGTGCAGATCAACTGGAAGCACTGAGCGCCGGCCCCTGCATTTCATGCAACGCGAAAGAGCGGTTACACGAAGAGCACGAAGGGAGAGCGCACGAAGAACGCGAAGGCAAGACAGCCTCCCGCACGCGTCGTCATTCCCGCGAAAGCGGGAATCCATCTTGATCTGATCTATTGATCGCAAGGAAAATGGATTCCCGCTTCGCGGGAATGACGGCAGGTTTTTTGATCCTGCAAAGGCTCTCGTGTCTACGTGGGAGCCTTTTGGCCGCAACAAAAAATAAGGCCGGCGATATGCCGGCCTTGTTGCAGGGTAATTTTCCTTGGTATGCGCTAACCCTTGAACAGCGTACCGGCTGTCTTCGCCGCGTGCGTGGCGAGCGCATCCATCAGCGGCGGGCTCAGGCAGTCGTAGGGCTCCAGCCCGATCTGCTTGATCCGGCTGCGCACTTCACCCATCTTGCTCGGGTCGAAGCCCGATTCGATGATCGACGAGACGAACGCTGCGAACTGCGGTTCCTGCCAGCCGGTCTGCGGCGACAATTCGGTGTGCACGAAGTCCAGGCCGTAGAACGCGTGCTTGTTGTTCTCGATGCGGCCGTACATGTGCACGCCGCAGCCGGTGCAGGCATGGCGCTGGATCGTCGCGTTCGGATCGACGACCTTCAGCTTGTCGCCGTTCTTCGTGACCTTGACCTTGTCGCGCGACACGACGGCAACGACCGAGAAGTTCGCGCCTTTCGGCTTCCAGCACTTCGTGCAGCCGCAGGCGTGATTGTGCGCGGTCTGAGCACCCACGCTGACTTCGACGGGATTCGTCGTGCATTTGCAGACAAGCGTTCCGCCCGCAAAGTCCTTGTTACCCGGCTTGATGCCGTTGTCTACCGTTGGATGAATGGAAACCATGAATCTACCCTCCCGATGTTGTGAGACTGCAGGACGCTTGCCACGCGAAATCCTCGCCGCCGATCAGTACCTGATGACCGAGCGGATAACCTTGCCTTCATGCATCAGATCGAACGCTTCGTTGATCTTGTCCAGCGGCAACGTCTCGGTGACGAATTCGTCGACCTTGAGTTCGCCGGCAAGATACCGGTCTACAAAGCCAGGCAATTGCGAACGGCCCTTCACGCCGCCGAACGCCGAGCCACGCCAGACCCGGCCGGTGACGAGCTGGAACGGGCGCGTCGATATTTCCTGTCCTGCCCCGGCAACACCGATGATTGTGGATTCGCCCCAGCCCTTGTGGCAGCACTCGAGCGCCGCGCGCATGACGTTGACATTGCCGATGCACTCGAACGAAAAGTCCACGCCGCCGTCGGTCAGGTCGACGATCACCTGCTGAATCGGCTTGTCGTATTCCTTCGGATTGACGAAGTCGGTGGCTCCCATGGCCTTGGCCATTTCCCACTTCGACGGATTCAGGTCGATGGCGATGATGCGCGAGGCCTTTGCCATTACCGCGCCCTGGACTACGGCCAGGCCGATGCCGCCCATGCCGAATACCGCAACCGTCGCGCCCGGCCATACCTTGGCGGTGTTGAGCACCGCGCCGATTCCCGTCGTGATACCGCAGCCGAGCAGGCAGACCTTGTCCAATGGCGCCTTGGGGTTG
>DASSGP010000261.1:0-3022 GCA_035693405.1 Rudaea sp.
TGCTCAGGCGGATGTCTTGCGCAATGGCGCCAGCTTGGTTTTGGCGTGCTGGCGAATGAACTCGCGCACGTCCGGATAGACGACTTCGCGCCAGCGACGACCGCTGAAGATGCCGTAGTGACCGGCGCCCTTGACCGTCAGGTGCCGCTTCTGGCCAGCCTTTATCCCTGTACACAATGCGTGGGCAGCTTCGGTCTGGCCGACGCCGGAAATATCGTCGAGTTCGCCTTCGATCGTGAACAGTGCCGTCTTCTTGATGTCTTCGGGCGCCACGCGCTTCCCGCGCACGTGCCAGGTGCCGCGTGGCAGCGCGTGTTCCTGGAATACAGTACGCACGGTGTCAAGGTAATACTCGGCCGGCATGTCGAGTACGGCGTTGTATTCGTCGTAGAACTGGCGGTGCGATTCGGCATCGTCGAGGTCGCCGCGCAGCAGGTCCTGGTAGAAGTCCCAGTGCGACTGGAAGTGGCGGCTCGGATTCATCGCGACGAACCCGGCGTGCTGCAGGAAACCTGGATAGACGCGCCGGCCGGCGCCGGGGTAGTTCGGCGTCACATCATGGATCACGTTGGTCTCGAACCATGACATCGGCTGCGTCGTCGCCAGATCGTTGACCTTGGTCGGCGAGACCCGCGTGTCGATAGGTCCGCCCATCATCGTCATCGTCAGCGGCGTCGCTTCACCGGCAGAGGCCAGCAACGAAATCGCCGCCAGCACGGGCACGGTGGGCTGGCAAACGCTGACGACGTGCAGCTTTTCCGCGCCGATATGGCGGATGAAGTCCTTGATGTATTCCACGTAATCGTCGAGGTGGAACGGTCCGGCGGACAACGGCACCATGCGCGCGTCGATCCAGTCGGTGATGTAGACCTTGTGATCCTGCAACAGCGTGCGCACCGTGTCGCGCAACAGCGTGGAGTGATGGCCCGACAGCGGCGCGACGACGAGGACCGATGGTGCGTTCTTCAATTCCTTCAGCGTGGCGAGTTCGTCGCTGTAGCGCTTGAAACGCACGAGATTGCAGAACGGCTTGCTGAGGGCGACCTGTTCGACGATCGGAACGGCATAGCCGTTCACCTGCACGGTGCCGATGTCGAACGCGGGCTTTTCATAGTCCTTGCCGAGGCGATAGAGCAACTCGTAGTTCGCCGCGACTCTGTCGGCGCCGGGCAGGCGTGACATCCAGTTGTCGTTGCCGGAGAAAAACTTTGCGCCAGCCTCGGACCACGCTACGAGTGGCTGCAACATGGTGCGATTGAATTCATGCAAGTGGTACAGCATCAGTATCCTCTGTGGTTTCGCGGCGTGATGCACATCGGCTCAAGATCGCCGATGTAAGCGTTTACGTATATCATCCTTTGGTCCAAAAATCCCCGCCGCCGTACACGAAAGCGCACGTTGCGAGCTGTGGCTCGCTGTGCGCAGCGTAGTGGGCAACAACGTATCCGGAGGACTGCGCCACGCGCCATGGCGCGGCGCGAGCGAAGCGGCCCGACCCGCTGCGCGAAGGCGCTTCCCTGCCGGGAACCGGAAGCGGTAACGAGACCAAAGTCGCGACTTCTCACGTCCCTTGCAGACGAGTAGACTCGGCCTGACCGGCCGCCGCGGCCGTCGTGGAGGATTTGGTGAAGCCTACGGATATACGCGTACCCGACTATTTTCACAAAGTCGTCGACTGCCAGTGGGCTTGCCCCGCCCACACTCCGGTTCCTGAATACATTCGTCTCATTGCGGCCGGGCGTTACTCCGACGCCTACATGGTCAACTGGAAATCGAATGTATTTCCGGGAATTCTCGGCCGCACCTGCGACCGCCCGTGCGAACCGGCCTGCCGACGCGGCCGTGTCGAAGAGAATAATGGCGCCGACGGCGACAAAAGCAAGCCTGAGCCGGTCGCGATCTGCCGTCTGAAGCGCGTCTGCGCGGACAACAAGGACAACGACGCGATTCGCGCGCGCATGCCGAAACCGGCGACGCGCAAGAACGGCAGGCGCATCGCCTGCGTCGGGGCCGGTCCGGCGTCGTTGACGGTCGCGCGCGATCTCGCGCCACTGGGCTACGAGGTCACCGTGTTCGAGGCCGAAAAGAAAGGCGGCGGCTTCATGCGCACGCAGGTGCCGCGGTTTCGCCTGCCGGAAGCGGTGATCGACGAGGAAGTCGGCTACATCCTCGATCTTGGCGTGGAGTTTCGCGGCAACTCGCGAATCGATTCGCTGAAAGCGCTGCTCGCGCAGGACTACGACGCCGTCTTCGTCGGCAGCGGCGCGCCGCGTGGGCGCGACCTCGTACTTCCCGGCCGCCAGGAAGCCGCGGCGAACATCCATATCGGCCTCGACTGGCTCGCATCGGTTTACTTCGAGCACATCAAGAAGATCGGCCGGCGCGTGATCGTGCTCGGCGGCGGCAACACCGCGATGGACTGCTGCCGCTCGTCGCGGCGCCTCGGTGGCGACGACGTCAAGGTCATCGTGCGTTCCGGCTTCGAGGAAATGAAGGCCTCGCCGTGGGAAAAGGAGGATGCGATGCACGAAGGCATCCCGATCCTCAACTATCTCGTGCCCAAGTCGTTCGAGCATCGCGACGGCAAGCTGATCGGCATGAAGTTCGAGAAAGTGCGTGCCGAGCGCGACGCGAAGGGCAGGCGCCAGCTCGTTCCCACCGGAGAGCCGGAGCAGTTCTTCGAATGCGATGACGTGCTGATTGCCGTCGGCCAGGAAAATGCGTTTCCGTGGATCGAGCGCGACGTCGGCATCAAGTTCGACGAATGGGACATGCCGGTCGTCGACAAGATCACGATGCAGTCGAGCCTTTCGAACGTGCTGTTCGGCGGCGATGCGGCGTTCGGGCCGAAGAACATCATCTGGGCAGTCGCGCACGGGCACGAGGTTGCGGTGACGATCGACAAGATGCTCAGCGGCGAGAACGTCTACGATCGCCCCGAGCCGGCGGTGACCCTGATCTCGCAGAAAATGGGCATCCACGAATGGAGCTACGACAACGACATCTCCAATGACTTGCGCTA
>DASSGP010000262.1:0-20922 GCA_035693405.1 Rudaea sp.
CGCGTCGGGCAGTTCGCCGATCCAGTTCAGCATGACGCTCGTGCCCAGTGCCGACGTGTCGCCGAGCGGCAGGCCGAGCACCGCGCGCAGGTGGTTTTCGAACTGGCTGCACGGCGATCCTTCGATCGTCCAGTGCCCGGAGTTGTGCACGCGCGGCGCCATTTCGTTGCCGAGCAGGCGCCCACCGCTGACGAACAATTCGAGCGCGAATACGCCGACATAGTCGAGCCGCTCGGCGATGACGCTGGCGTAGCGCTGCGCGGCGGCGTTGAGTTCGTCCGCATCCGGCGCCGGGGCGAGGCTGGCGGAAAGAATTCCGTCGGCGTGCCAATTCTGCACAAGTGGATAAGTGCGCAGTTCGCCGCTGCGTGAACGCACGGCAATGACCGATACCTCGCGCTCGAATGCCACCCACGCCTCGAGGATCAGCGGGACGCCACCAAGTGCTTGCCACGCCGCGTCGAGATCCGAGGCTGACTTGAGCCGGTACTGGCCCTTGCCGTCATAGCCGAGCCGCCGGGTTTTCAACACGGCCGGGTGGCCGACGGCTTCAAGGGCGCGCGCCAGGTCGCCACGGGTGTCGACCGTGGCGAAAGGCGCTGTTTCAAGTCCGAGTTCGCGGAACAAGGATTTCTCGGCAAGCCGATCCTGCGCGACTGCGAGCGCGCGTGCATTTGGAAACACGCGGGTGCGCTCGCTCAGCCATTGCGCCGTGTCAGCCGGCGCGTTTTCGAAGTCGAATGTGACGACATCGCAACGCCGGGCGAAATCGGCGAGCGCCTCGAAATCATGCCAGTCGGCCTGCAGCAGGGGTGCGACCTGCCCCGCGCAAGCATCCGCTGCGCTGTCGACGACCAGGAACCGCGCGCCGAGCGGCGCACCAGCCAATGCGAGCATACGCGCGAGCTGCCCGCCCCCCAATATACCTACGGTCGGCATCTACAACGGCCTTCGAGCGAGCTCGCGAAACAGTTCGGAGTGGCTGCGCCGACAGCCGACTCCCCCTCTCCCGCTGGCGGGGCGAATCGGCGCGCTTGCAAGCCACTGGCTTGCGCGCCGATGAGCGCCCGAGCGCCTTGCGCGAGAGCCGGGGTTGCTTGGCGAAGCGCAGCTGAACCTAGCAACGGCAAAGGGGTGAGGGTGGCCGTCACGCTGCAACGTGCTGCCAATTCGTTGTGCACCAGGCTCATTCCTCAATGAAATGGCGCCGGAACGGAGCTCGGCATTCAGTTTCTCCGCTCATCCCTTGCGCGGATCCGGCTTCGAAAGCACTTTCTCGGTCTGCGCCGCCCGGAATTCCGCCAGCGCGCCGGCAATCTTCTTGTCCTCGATCGCCAGCAGACTCGCGGCGAACAATGCGGCATTGATCGCGCCGGCCTTGCCGATCGCGAATGTTGCCACCGGGACGCCCGCCGGCATCTGCACGATCGACAGCAGCGAATCCATGCCGTTGAGGGCTTGGGACTGCACCGGCACCCCGAGCACCGGAAGCTGCGTTTTCGCCGCCAGCATCCCGGGCAGATGCGCAGCGCCGCCGGCTCCGGCGATGATCGCCTTGAGGCCACGACGCGCCGCTTGCGCTGCGTATTCGAACAGAAGGTCCGGCGTGCGATGCGCCGAAACGACCCGCACTTCGTGGTCCACGCCAAGGCGTTCCAGCGTCTCCGCCGCCGACTGCAGGGTCTGCCAATCCGACTGCGACCCCATGACCACACCGATCCGGGGCTGCCGCATGCGCTTCGTTGTCATGGCCAAGGCACTGAAAAATCGCTATTCTAGGCGCATTCGACGAACTGGCATACCATCGCACGTGGACAAGCGTCTGCTCGACATACTTTGCGACCCAGTTTCGAGGACCCCGCTGAAGCTGTTGAGCAGATCGCAACTGGATGTTTTGAATCGCGCGGTCCGCGAAGGGCAGTTGCAGACGACGGCTGGCAATCCGGTAACCGTGGAACTTGCTGCGGGGCTTATCAGCGTCGATGGCAAAGTGATGTACCGCATCGACGACGGTATTCCCGTGCTCCTCGCCGACGAGGCGATGGGGACAACGCAACTTCATGATTTTCCCGCGTAATACGTAGGGCATGGCGGGGCCGACAGGTGGGCAGAAATTCGGTGATTTTTGAGAACTGGTTCACGCTTCCGGTGCTGCGAAGCGTTAAGCTGCCATAGCGTAAGCGACAGACCGGGGTACCTCGAATTTCGCCGGCAACGCAGGGGTAAGCGCGAATGAGCGGCATCAACGAGACCAACAAGATCGTCGACCTGCAACAGCGGCAGGCGAATCAGTCAGGCGCACCCGACCGGGTTGGCGAGCTGCTAAAGCTCGTGCGCGCCACAGCGCTCAAGCGCATCAATGGACTGGTTACGAACCTGTTCGAGAATATCGACGATGCCCTGTTCGATCTGGCCGAGAAGGCCGAGAACAATTCCGTGCAGACCGGTTACTTCAACGGCATGCGCGAAGTGCGCAAGAAGCGCCAACTCGTCGAGCGGATGTGCCAGGAACACCTGAGCAAGATCTTCCGCGATTTCGCCGCGGGCAAGCTCGAGCCGATGAAGCCCGAGGCATCCGGCCAGCCGAGCGAAGGCCTGTCGCTGGTCAATGACCAGGAACTCGAGGAATCGCTGGCGATCGGCAGCATGGTCGCCAAGGCAGAGAGCCGCCACGCGCCGCAATTGCATGCGGTCAATCAGCGCCTGTCGATGATACGCGGCGGCGCGAGCGTCGAAAACGACACCAATCCGATCGCACCGGCTCCGCTGTGCCAGGCGTTTCGTCTGGCGATGCGCGAGTTCGAACTGGAACTGCAGGCACGGCTGATCATCTACAAGCTGTTCGATCGGTTCGTGATGAACAACCTCGACATGTTGTACGGCGAGGTGAACCACCAGCTGATCCAGGCCGGCGTTTTGCCGCAGATTCGCGACAAGCACACGCAAGGCACATCGCGCGTTCCCGGTGCCGGTCCATCGGCGCAGATGGCGCCGCAGCAGCAGCATGGACTGCCTGTCGAGAGCGCCGATGCCGGCTACGGAACGGCTTACGCCGGCGGCGAGTACGATCCGGCCTCCGCGCAGCTCGCGGAAATCTACAGCACGGTGCGCTCGCTGCTGGCGATGCGCCGCGGCATGCGGCCGGACTACAACCCGCAGGCTGCAAGCCTGCCGAGCTTTGCACCGATCGACCTGCTTTCGGCGCTGACGATCCTGCAGAATCAGGCAATGCTGCCGCACGCGCAGCCCACGACAGCGGCCGATGCGGCCTTCGTCGTGCAGCACATGAAACACGAACTCGTCGAACAGGCGAGCAAGTTCCAGGCGGACCAGAAAGTGCAGGTGGCCGCGGCCGACGAGGACACGATCGATCTGGTCGGCATGCTGTTCCAGTTCATCGTGCAGGACCGGAATCTGCCCCCGGTCATGCAGGCAATGTTGAGCCGCCTGCAGATTCCGTATCTCAAGGTCGCGATTCTCGACCGCCACCTGTTCACCCAGAAGGCGCATCCGGCGCGCCTGCTGCTGGACCAGATGGCGCAGGCGTGCATCGGCTGGTCCGAGGAGTCCGACCGCGACCATCGCCTGTACGACAAGATCAAGGACTCGGTCGAGGTGCTGCTCAAGGATTTCGACGACGACGTCGGCATCTTCGAACGCATGCGCGCCGATTTCGAGAATTTCGTCGACACCAGCAAGAAGCGCGCGGAGCTCGCCGAGCAGCGCGCCGCCGAAGCGACACGCGGCCGCGAGAAGCTGCATCAGGCCCGCCGCATTGCCGCCGCGGAAATCCGCAAACGCATCGATGCGCGCCAGCTGCCGGCGATGATCCAGAGCATCCTGACTCGTCCATGGGCGAATTACCTCGTACTCACGCTGCTGCGCCAAGGCGAGGAGTCCAAGGAATGGAAGCAGGCGCTGCGCTTTGCCGATGAATTCATCTGGAGCGCCGAGGCGAAGAACAACGATGCCGACAAGGCGCGTCTGCGCAGCCTGCTGCCGGTCATCGAAAAGCATCTGCGCCACGGCCTGACGACCGTTGCCTACCACGACAACGACATCAAGCAGCTTTTGCAGGGTTTGAACAGCTACTACGAGCGCACTTTGCGCCAGACCTCGCACGGACACTCGGCACCGTCCGGCATGGACGCGGCTCCGGCCGAGCTGCTCGATATCGTCAGCAAGGTGGCCAGCGGCACATCCGAGAACGAGACGGCGGTCGAAGAAATCGTCATGCACCGCGTACCGGATGCCGACTCGACCATCGACACCAGCGAAACGATCGACGATGAGTTCCTGGTGCAGGCCAAGAGCATGAAGGTCGGCACGTGGGTCGAGTTCAGCGACGCGGAAACCGGCACGAAGGAACGCGCCAAGTTGTCCTGGGTTAGCCCGATCACGGCCAAGTACCTGTTCGTGAATCGCAAGGGACTCAAGGTCGCCGACAAGACCGTGTTCGCCCTGGCTTCGGAAATGCGCCACGGCGCGACGCTCGTGCTCGAGGAAGTTCCATTGTTCGACCGCGCCCTCGACGCTATCGTCGAACGCCTGAAGGCGTCGCATCCTTCGCGCGAACGGCCCGCCGAAGCCTGACTGCGGTCACTGCGATACAATTGCCCCGAACGAGCCGCTTGCCAGCCCTTGCGCTGGCAAGCGGCTTTGTATTCGTGAGCCGGATCGCTCAGTGACGGAGACGAGCGCGAAATACTGCACGTCGTGTGCAGATTGCCTTCTCCATGGACTGGGCGGGCCTCGATCCATTACGCATTATTCAGCGACCTCCTGAGTAACGTCGCCGACGATGGCAGCACAGTCTCCCAATCCCCCAACGGCGCAGGACATTCGCAGCGACGTGGCGCGGGCACTCGCCGAAGACATCGGCGAAGGCGACGTCACCGCGGCGTTGCTGCCGGCCGGCGCGATCGCCATGGCGCGCGTTATCACGCGCGAGGATGCCGTGGTCTGCGGACAAGCCTGGTTCGACGCCTGTTTCCGCGCGCTCGACCCGGCCTGCACGATCGACTGGCAGGTTCGCGACGGCTCGCCTGCAGGCGCCGGCCGGACGCTGTGCACGATTCGCGGCAACGCGCGCGCCGTACTAAGCGCCGAACGCTGCGCGCTGAATTTCCTGCAATCGCTCTCGGGAACGGCGACGACGACAGCAAAGCACGTGGCCGCCGTGCGCGGCACCCGCGCGATCATTCTCGACACGCGCAAGACCATTCCCGGCTTGCGGCTGGCGCAAAAATACGCGGTGCGTTGCGGCGGCGGCGAAAATCATCGCATCGGACTGTTCGACGCCATGCTGATCAAGGAGAACCACATCGCCGCGGCCGGCTCGCTGACTGCTGCGGTGCGCAACGCGAAGGCGCAGAACCCGGCCCTGTTCCTCGAAGTCGAAGTCGAGAATTTCGCCGAACTCGAAGAAGCGCTCGCTACCGGCGCAGTGGACCGCATCATGCTCGATGAATTTTCACTCGAGGACATGAGCCGCGCGGTGACGCTGGTCGCCGGACGAGTTGCCCTCGAGGCATCCGGCGGCGTCGACCTTGCCGGCTTGCGCGCAGTCGCCGATACCGGCGTCGACTACATCTCGATCGGAGCACTGACCAAACACGTGCGCGCCATTGATTTGTCGCTGCGCATCGAAGCGATTGCCTGATGCGCCAGTGACATCCTCAGATGTCGCCGCGATAGCGAAGAATGCTCAGCACGATTGCGGCCAGCAGCACCAGTCCGGCAACGATCCACAACGCCGTCGCCGACGATCGCGCCGGGGGCGGAGCCGCTTCCAGACGAGCCGCGCCGCCGCGCTGGATTTCCTGCGCCGGCGCCATCAGCAGGAATCGCACGGTATCGAAGCGAACTTCATCACCGGGCTTGAGCAGAGTGGCCGCGTGCACGCGCTGGTCGTTGACGAATGTGCCGTTCGCCGACGCCAGGTCCTCGACGACAACGCCATCGGATCCGTTCTGCAGCTTGGCGTGATTGCGCGAGATCTCGTCGATCGGGATGCAGATGTCGCAATCGCTGTTGCGCCCGACGCTCATTGTTCCGACCATCGCATAGATCTTGCCGAAGGTCGGGCCGGAAACGCCGCGCAGCAGGTATTTCGGCATCGCCATGCGCACGCGCGTGTGACCGGCATCGTCGTCGCCGGCATCTGCCGCAGGATGCGCCGGTGCAATCTGGCCTCGCTGCTCCGATGCCACGACGCGGCAACCGATCCGGCCGAACAGGACCAGGTCGCCGGGCTTGATCACAGCCTCGCCCACGACCTGCCGGCCATTGAGCACGGTGGCTGCCGCATCCGTCAGGGGACGCAGCCGGGTCTGTCCGGCCTTCGTCAGCAGTTCGCAGTGGCGGTCGGCGATGCCGGGCGCCGCCAGACGAATCGCGCAACCCGCGGCCGAGCCGACCAGGATCGCTCCGTCGGCCAGCACCACCGGCACGTGTTCGTCATTCGGGAAGAGCAGCTTCATGCGAATTCCTTCTGCGGACGCAATGCACGATGGATCAAATCGATATCGACTCAGTTCGTCATCTCGCGCACCACGCGGAAGCCAACCGTGTTGAGGCTGACATCCGCGGCGAATGTGTCGCTGGCAGTGGCGCCTTCCTTCGCGCCGACCGACAGCCAGCCGCGCCCCTTGGCGCGAAAGTCGCGGCACGTGCTGCCGGCCGACGCTGCCGTGCCGTTGCCGCAGGCGCCAATCCATTCGCGCACATTGCCGTCGATGTCGAAGATTCCAGCGGCCGCCGCATAGTGCTCGACCGGCGAGGTCGCGGCAAAGCCGTCGTCACAGGCGGCGCCATCGCGGCTGTCGTACTGGCGGTTGAACGCGGCATCGGCAAGATTCGCGGTCGCGCAGCTCGCCGCGGGCGCCTTCGACGCGACCTCGTCGAACTCGGCAGCGCTCGGCAGGCGGTAACGCTTGCCGGTCTGCTTGCTCAGCCACTGCGCATAGCCGGCGGCCTCGCGCCAGCCGACGCACACGGCGGGATGCGAATCGTCCTGCGGGATGTCCGGGTTTTCCCAGGAGCGCTTCTTCGAAGAACGGAAGATCGATTCACGGTCGCGGCACGAAAGGTCCTTGCCGCTGAATTCGGCGCGGCCGGCACTGTCCCAATAGCGGCGGAACTCCGCGCGTGTCACCGGGTGGCGCGCCATCGCGAGCTTTGCGCCGGGCAGGATGATCAAGACCGGCGCCTGCGCGCCATCGCCGAACTTGTCGTGGAACACGAATCCCGGCTCGCCGATCGTCGCGACGAACTTCAGGCCGTCACGCGCCGCCTGGTTGTCCGGCTCGATCTGCAATGCCAGCTCATAGGCCGACTTGGCCGCGGCCTTGTCCCATTTGTCGGCTGCCTCCTTGCCCCGTGCGACCAGCGGCTCCGTCAGCTTGCGGCGGCGCGCCGCGATGTCCTTGAGCGCGTCGGCGCCCTCGGGCACGAGTTTGGCGACGTCAGCAGCACGATCCAGATTCTGGCTGTATGTCGTCAGCTCGGCCGCGCCGGCGCCCTTGGCGGGTACATTCTTGTCCGCGAGTTCAATATACTTTTTCGCAATATCCACAATGCCCTGTCTGGCCGGCTTGCTGCGCGGTTCGAGCTTCAGCGCGAACTGGAAGCGCTCGAGCGCATTCTTGCCGGGCGGTGAAATGAAGCGCTGGGCGGCAAGGTCGATGCGGCCCAGCCGGATCGCTTCGTTGAGCGGATCGACGACGGTCGGTGCCTTGGCGAAATCCGGGTTGTCGATCGCCTGGCTCTCGGCGGCATCCAGCAGGGCAAGGCGCTCGGCGTCGGCTTTGGCGGCTGCGGCCGAGGCGGGATCGGCGTTGCTGCTCGCGGGCGGAGTGGAATCCTCGGTTGGCTTGGTGGCTGCGCTGGTGGCGTCAGCGAGCGGCGCGGTCGCAGCCGGGACGACAGCGGCCGTCGCTGCAGGCGTCGGCGGCGTCGCGGCGACCGGCGTGCGACTCGAGGCTGGCGCTTCCTCGGCCGGTGGCTCTCGCCCGCCTCGTGGAATCAGCGCGACCACGATGAGCACCAGTCCGACCAGCACGGCAGCAAGGGGCCAGGCGCGGACCCAGAGCGGCTTTGCTGGCGCCGCGGTGCCCGCCGTCTGCGTTCCCGTCGAACCAGGCAAAGGTGCCGCTGCTTCCCGGCCTGTTGCGCTGGCCAGGATCGGAGCTGCGACGGCTGCCGGCGATGCTCCGCCTGCGGTTTCCGCGCCGGTGTCATCCGCTGCAGCCGTCGCAGCGGCTGCCTCGCGATCCAGTCCGATGGCATTCAGGGCATCGAGAAATTGCTCGACGTTCGCGAAGCGCTCCTTGGGATCCTTGGCCAGAGCACTGTCGACCAGCGCCTGCCAGTGCGCGCGCTCCGGAGCAAGGCGGGGAATCGGCTCGAACACATGGGCATAGGCCACGGCAAAGCCGTCGGCGCCGTCGTACGGCGGCCGTCCGGTGAGCCCGTAGAAACACAGCGCGCCGAGACAGTAAATATCGGAGCGCGCGTCCTGCTCGCCGCCGCGCGCCTGCTCCGGGCTCATAAAACGGCTGACTTCGACCGGAAAGCCGATAGACGTGATGTGGGAATCCTGGGTCGGTGTCGGCGCCACGCCGAAGTCGACCAGCACCGGCGTGTCGTAGCCATCATAGAGGACATTGCGCGGAGTGATGGCGCGATGAATCAGACCGCGCTGATGCACATAGCCGAGAGCGCGCGCGACTCCGCCGAGTGTTTCGCGCAACTGCTGCTCGCTCATGCCACGCTGCGCACGCGCGGCAAGGTCGCCGCCCGACAGGTACTGCATCGAGAAATATGGCGCCTGTTCCGGCGTCACGCCGACGTCGTACACCGCCACGATGTTGGGGTGGGAGAACGATGCCAGCGAGCGGGCAACCTGCAGGAAGCGCTCAGCATAGGCCTTGTCGTTGACCAGGTCCTTGGCCACGACCTTGAGCGCGACTTCGCGATCGAGCGAGGTCTGCACGGCGAGCAGGACGCTGGCGTTCGCGCCCACGCTGATTTCGCTCTTGATCGTATAGCCGGGGACTTCGATCACGGCGGCTCCGCGCAGGGGGTTCTGACTATATTAGCGAATTTGCGCCGCTGGCAACGGCCAACGGGTTGCTAGCCGCAGCCAACGCCCCCAGAATTGGTGGATGTTCGAGCCGATGCTGCTGTTGCTGCTGATCCTTGCCGGCGCCTACGCGTGGCAAAACGCCTTGCACGCGCGCGAGCGTGCGCGAGCATTGTGTTTCGACCTGTGCGCGCAGGCGAACGTGCAGCTGCTCGACCAGACCGTGGCGCTGCAGCGAATGCGCCTGATCAGGATTTCGCAGGGGTTGCGCCTGCGCCGGGATTACCGCTTCGATTTCAGTGTCGACGGCAGGGATCGCCATCGCGGCACGCTCAGTCTGATCGCCGGCGAGTTGCAGACCCACAGTTTGCCGATCATCGACGCATTTGCGAACGAGCCGCTCGGCAACGTCGTCAAATTCCCCGTCCGCCCGTCGCTGGAAAAGCACTGATTCCGCGGACCTATTTGACCACGCGGAGGTGTCCGCCCTTCTTTGCTGCCGCGTCGGCGGCGGGCGGCGTCGGTGTGGTCTGGTTTTCCGCCGGGAACATCATGCCCTGGCCGTTTTCCTGCGCGTAGATCGCGAGGATTCCGGCCATTGGCACTTCGACGACCTGGCTGACGCCGGAAAAGCGCGCCGTGAAGCGCACATGTTCCTTTTCGAGTTCGAGTTGTGCGACGGCGCGCGCGGCGATGTTGAGCACGACGCGTCCGTCCTTGATCGCACTCTTCGGCACATTCACGCCAGGCGCCGCGGCGTCGACGAGGATGTAAGGGGTCAGGCCGTTGTCGGCGATCCACTCGTACATTGCCCGCAGCAAATACGGGCGGTTTGAAGTCATTATGATCGTGCTCATCGGCTTACGGCGCAGGCGAGTGCAATGACTTTAACGTATCCGCAGCGCAGATCAAACGATCCATCACAAAGGCACGAAGGACACGAAGAAGAGCAAATCTGATTAAAACCACTCGTTGCATTTGCGTTTCTTCGTGGACTTCGTGTTTTCGTGGCGCATCTTTTGCCGTGGCTTTCTTGGCTCCTGCGCGTTGCAGGGGTTGCTTACGGCCGCAGGGCCTTTTCTTCCGGCGTCAGGCTGCGCGTGAAGCCGGGATTGCGGAAGATGCGGTCGCCATATTCGTTGATGACATGGGCCTCGCGCGGCAGGGCCACGTTCAGGCTCGGCAGACGCCAGATCAGCGGCGCGAGCGCGCAGTCGGCCAGGCTCAGTTCCGGATTGAGGAAGAACTTGGCTGCCTTGAACAGCGGAATGCTCGACAGCAGCACATCGCGTAGCCGCTTGCGCGCCGCTTCCGCAGGCCGCCCGCTCGCCTGGATCTGGCCGACGTACGGCAGCCAGTCGCGCTCGATGCGCACGATCGCCAGGCGCAGACGTGCGCGTGACAGCGGATCGACCGGCATCAGCGGTGGATGCGGGTAGCGCTCGTCGAGGTATTCGCAGACGACGCTGGTGTCGTAGAGCACGAGGTCGCGATCGACCAGCGTCGGCACGGAATTGTAGGGGTTCAGATCGAGCAAATCTTCCGGCGGTGAATCCGGATTGACCGGCACCAGATCGTAGACGACGCCCTTCGCGGCCAGAACCAGCCGGGCGCGATGGCACTGCACGTCATCACGCGAGGAGTACAGCGTCAGAACCGTGCGCGAACGTTGAGTCAAGGCCATACGTATTCCTCACGCCCCCCACGCAGGAAACAAACGAGACGGCAAACGTCGCCAGCCCATGCTCCGAATGTACACCTGCGGCGAGTTGACGCATAGCCCGGGTGTCGCCGATTGGGGTGCCTGCGGCAGGCAATGGCCGGACTCGAGATTGCAGAAAAGAGAAACGGCCAGAAATGGCCGCCTGTCTACCCCTCTCCAGCAAAAAGGGCGGCCATGTATGGCTGCCCTTGTGATGAAAAGTTCGGCCACGGATGGCCGCTTTTTGATTCTCGCGAACAGGGATGATCGCTCAATCTCAATGCACGTCCTTCCAGTACTCGTGCTTGAGCAGCCACGCCAGGAACGTGAAGAACACCAGGAACAGGATGACCCAGACGCCGACCGACTCGCGCTGCAACGCAGCCGGCTCGCCGACGTACTGCAGGAACGCGGTCAGGTCGCGTGTCGTCTCTTCGAATTCGCTGGCCGACTGCTTGCCCGCGCTGGTCAGTTCGAGCTTCTCGACATGCGCTTCCTCGCCCGCCTTGGCCGGAGCCATATGCGCTGCCTGCACACCCTGCAATTCCCACAATGGATTCGGCATCGACGCGTTCGGGAATACCGTGTTGTTCCAGCCGACCGTGCTCGACGGATCGACATAGAACGATCGCAGGTAGTTGTAGATCCAGTCCGGACTCTTCGCGCGCGCTTCCAGCGACAGGTCCGGCGGCGTCTTGCCGAACCACTGCTGGGAACTCTCGGCCGGCATGTTCGACACGACCTGATCGCCGATGCGCGCGCCCGTGAACGCGAAACTCTTGAGCACTTCGGCCTCGCTCAGCTGCAGATCGGTGGCCAACCGCGCGTAGTTCATGTACTTGATCGAGTGACAACCCGAGCAGTAGTTGAAGTACGTCCGTGCGCCTCGCTGCAGCGAGGTGACGTTCGATACGTTGGTCTGCGCCGACTGCATCCCGCCGCCCTCTTCCGCGCTGGCGATGCCGGTCGCGAACATCGTGGCGACAGCGGCGAACCCGCAGGCGAAGACCTTGGCGGCGAAGTGGTTCATCGTCTTGAGTTTGATCCGGGTCGACTCATTCATGGGTCGTCACTCGCTCGGGCACCGGTTTGGTCTTTTCGTAGCCAAAGTAGGTGTAGACCCAAAGGAACAGGAAGAAGCCGAAATAGACGGCAAGCAGCAGCCATCCGAAATGCATCTCGATTCCGGACACGTCGGCCGTCGGACCGAACATTTCCGGTATCCATTCGCCGGACTTGCCGGCGCCGATCGCGCCGAACAGCACGAACGTGATCGTGAACAGGGTCAGCGCGATCTTGTAGCCGCGGCCGCGGTAGCGGATCGACTTGACTGCGCCGCGATCCAGCCACGGCACCAGGAACAGCAAGATGATCGAAGCTGCCAGCGCGAACACGCCCAGGCCCTTGCTCGGGATCACGCGCAGGATTGCGTAGAACGGCGTGAAGTACCAGACCGGCTTGATTTCGGCCGGTGTCACGAGGTTGTTCGCCGGGATGAAGTTGTCGTTCTCGATGAACCACCCGCCCACGGTCGGCTGATAGAAGATGATGAACGCGCAGATGATCAGGAAGAATCCTATGCCGACCAGGTCGTGCAGCGTGTAATACGGGTGGAACGCGATGCCGTCGAGCGGAATTCCGCGCGCATCCTTCTTCTTCTTGATGTCGACGCCGTCCGGATTGTTCGAACCGACTTCGTGCAGGGCAAAGATGTGCAGCACGACCAGCAGCAGCAGCACCAGCGGCAGCGCAACGACATGCAGCGCGAAGAAACGGTTCAGCGTCGCATCGGCCGGGTTGTAGTCGCCCATGATCCACTGCACGAGCGTGTCGCCGATCCACGGAATCGCGCCGAACAGCGAGATGATCACCTTGGCGCCCCAGAACGACATGTTGCCCCACGGCAGCACATAGCCGAGGAATCCTTCGGCCATCAGCGCGAGGAAGATCAGCATGCCGAGCAGCCACACGAGTTCGCGCGGCTTCTTGTACGAGCCGTACAGAAGTCCGCGGAACATGTGCAGGTAGATGACCAGGAAGAACATCGAGGCGCCGGTCGAATGCATGTAGCGGATCAGCCAGCCCCACTCGACGTCGCGCATGATGTATTCGACCGAGTCGAACGCGGTGGCGGCGCCGGGCTTGTAGAACATCGTGAGGAAGATGCCGGTTACGATCTGGTTGACCAGAACGACCATCGCGAGGACGCCGAAGTAGTACCAGAAGTTGAAATTCTTCGGCGCGTAGTACTCGGTCATGTGCTTGCGGTACACCGGCATCATGGACGGCGCGCGATCGTTGACCCAGCCAGCGATGTTGGAGAAGAAGTTAGCCATTACGCTGCTCCCTCCGGACCGACACCGACCAGGATCTGGTGATCTCCCACGAACTTGTATGGCGGCACGACCAGATTGGCCGGCGCCGGGACGCCCTTGAACACGCGGCCGGCGATGTCATAACGGGACTTGTGGCAGGGGCAGTAGAAACCGCCCTTCCATTCCGGATCGTACGGCTCGGGCTTGATTTCCGGGACGAACTCGGGCGAGCAGCCCAAGTGTGTACAGATGCCGATGACCACGAACCACTGCGGCTTGTCCTTGTATGAGCGCGTCTCGTTCTTGGCGAACGCAGGCTGCTGAGCGACATCGCTGTTGGGGTCTGTAAGCCGGGAGTCGGCCTGCGGCAAGGTGGCGAGCAGCTGCGGCGTGCGATTGACGATCCATACCGGCTGGCCGCGCCAGGCAATGGTCAGGCGCTGACCAGGCTCGACCTTGCTGATGTCGGCAAGGACCGGAGCCCCTGCATTTTTCGCGCGCGCGCTGGGCTGCCACGATTTTATGAAGGGTATCGCCGCAGTGATCGCTCCCGCACCACCGACGACAGCTGTCGTCGCAGTGAGGAAGCGGCGACGTCCCTGGTTCACGCCTTCATTCGCCATCCGGCACTCCGAAAGTACATATAATTATTGCAGCGGGAAGGTTGCTGGCTGCCCCAAAAATCGTGCTAGTTTAACCAAGCGGCTGACCGCAGACAATGAAATCACTTCGGCGGCGGCACTCGGTCGCCGCGCCCGATCCGAGCGGATCGCGGTTTTCCTCAAATCGCTCTCATGAAGAACTCCCTCAACGCGCTGGTATTTTTCGCTAAATTCGCCGTCCTCGGGTTGGCTATCGCGTTTGTCTTCAGCGAGCTGGCGCCGAGTTGGACCGCGCGCATCCGCGGCCAGACCGGCGGCCCTGGCAAAACCGAAGCGCCGGCCACATCGACCCCGCCGGAGTCGGCAACAACCGGCGACGCACCCGCGGCGGCCACCGGCGATCGCCAACCGGATCACGGGCGATCCGCAGTGCGCGAGCAGACGTCCGAGAGTCTTTACGCGTCGTTCGCCGATGCGGTGGCGCGCGCAGCGCCGGGCGTCGTCAGCATCTCGGCAAACAAGATCGTGGCAGGACGGCGCGTGCTCGTGCCGAGCGATCCGCTGCTGCGCAGATTCGTTGCGCCGATCGACGCCGGCCCGGTGCAGCGCGGCGTGCGCAGCCTCGGCTCGGGCGTTATCGTGCGCGTCGACGGCTACGTGCTCACGAACAACCACGTCATCGAGGGCGCCGAAGACATCGAAGCGACACTCAGCGACGGACGTGTCGTCAAGGCAACGCGCGTCGGCGCGGATCCGGAAACCGACCTGGCCGTGCTCAAGCTCGACATCGGCAACGTCACGAACATGACGATGTCGCACAAGCGTCTGCGCGTTGGCGACGTCGTGCTTGCAATCGGCAATCCGTTCGGCCACGGCAACACCGTCACCATGGGCATCGTCAGCGGGCTTGGACGCCAGCTCGACGTGTCCGCGTACGAGGAATTCATCCAGACCGACGCTGCGATCAACGAAGGCAATTCCGGCGGCGCCCTGATCGATTCGAACGGCGACCTCGTCGGCATCAACACCGCATTCACGCGCGAGCAGAAGGCCGAGGGAGTCGGCTTCGCGATTCCGATCGGCACGGCCAAGAACGTGCTCAACCAGCTCGTCTCCCAGGGCAAGGTGATTCGCGGCTGGATCGGAGCGGAATACATCGACCAGACCGCGCCAAAGTCCGCAACCGCGCAGGTGGGAGTAATCGTGCAGGGCGTCTACCCGAACAGTCCTGCGGCATCGGCCGGCCTGCGCACCGGCGATGTGTTGCTGCGCCTGAATGACGAGCAGATCGCCGGGCAGCTCGATTTGTACAACCGCGAGGCGAGCATACCGCCCGGAAGCAAGGTGCAACTGGCAGGATTGCGCGACGGCAACCCGTTCACGATCGAGGTAAAGCTGGGGGAACGTCCTACGTTGCCGTTGCAGTCGAAGAACGGCTGATCCCGGGGATGTCGCCTATGCAGACTTGCCCGGAGCTTCCCTGGCGCCCTACTCCGCGGCGTGGTAACGCTGGCGCAGTGTGGCTACGCGATCGACGTAGACGCGGGTCTCATCGAACGGCGGAACGCTATTATTATACTTCTGTACATTTTGCGGCCCGGCGTTGTACGCCGCCGTGGCCAGGCGCTCGTTGCCGTTGAACTGCTTGAGCAATTCTGCCAGGTACTGGGCGCCGCCGCGGATGTTCTGGCCGACATCGAAAGGATTTGCGACTCCCAGATCCGACGCCGTGCCCGGCATCAGCTGCATCAGGCCTTCGGCTCCGGCAACCGAGATCGCGTTCGGATTGAACGCGGACTCGGCATGGATCACGGCCCGCAGCAGGGACGGATCGACGCCGAACTCGGTCGCCGCCGCGGCGACCTCCTGCTTGTAGGCAGTCAGGTTCAGTGCCGTCGCCATCCAGTTGACGGTCGAATGCAGGTTGCAGGCAAAGCAGGTGCTGATGTAAGTGAACAGCAGCTGGTAACCACCGCGATTCGGCCGAATGTTCGTGTATTCGGTCACGCCGTTGGCGCGCACGATCTTGTAGACGGCGCCACGCCGAACTTCAGCGGGTACCTTCGCGGCCTCGCCGCTTGTCGTCATCGCGCCCGTCGCGACGGCGGGCACGGGTTCGGCAGCCGGTCCCTCGCCCGCAGGCTGCGATACATATTCGCTGTGTTTGACCGACGCCTTCGTCGCCTTCGCCGCCTTCGGCGCCGGCGGGTCGGCATAGTCCGTCATCTTCTTGCAGTTGTTGTAGGACCCGGGCTTGTTCGTGAATGCCAGCTGCCCATTCGCGCCGGTGCAGCGATACACCGCGCCGGCAAGCGCACGTTGCGGAACGCCGAGCGCGCAAAAACAGGCGCCGCACAGTAGCGCGATGCCCAGAAAGAGCGATGAAGGCGATCTTGGTGTCATGGTCGGAGCAGCTTGCGACGGCAAGTTTCTGACAGATATCGGTATTTGCCAAGTGCCTTGAGAGCAGGGGCGAGGAACGAGGGGACAGGGACCAGGCCGGGCACGACGAAGGGAGTTGAGCCCACCTTTTGATTCGGCTATCGGACGTTGGGCCTGAAAAACCTCGCCGTGGCGGCAACATAGCCGTAAAATGCCCGCCTCCTCGAAGCCTCAGACCCCCATGCCCGGCAAGCTCTACATCAAGACCCACGGTTGCCAGATGAACGAGTACGACTCGGCAAAGATGGCCGACGTTCTCAAGGCCGCGCACGGCCTGGATCTGACCGAGAACGAGGCCGAAGCCGACGTCATCCTCATCAATACCTGCTCGATCCGCGAGAAAGCCCAGGAAAAGGTGTTCAGCCAGCTCGGACGCTGGAAGGAACTCAAGCAGGCCCGGCCCGGACTCGTCATCGGTGTCGGCGGCTGCGTCGCCAGCCAGGAGGGCGAAGCAATCGTCAAGCGCGCTCCGTACGTCGACCTGGTGTTCGGACCGCAGACACTGCATCGCCTGCCGCAACTGATCGAGTCGCGGCGCGCGACGCATCGTCCACAAGTGGATATTTCCTTTCCTGAGATCGAGAAGTTCGATCACCTGCCCGAGCCGCGCAAGGACGGCGTGACCGCATTCGTTTCGATCATGGAAGGCTGCTCGAAATACTGCTCGTTCTGTGTGGTGCCGTACACGCGTGGCGAGGAAATCAGCCGTCCGTTCGACGACGTAGTCGCCGAAGTCGCCGCGCTGGCCGAACAGGGCGTGCGCGAGATCAACCTGCTCGGCCAGAACGTCAACGCCTATCGCGGCCCGATGCACGACGGCACAGTCGCCGATCTGGCCGTGCTGATCCATGCGATCGCCGAGTTCGACGCCATCGGCCGCATCCGCTTCACGACCTCGCATCCGCTCGAGTTCTCGGACTCGCTGATCGAGGCCTACGCGAACGTGCCCAAGCTCGCGAACTATTTGCACCTGCCGGTGCAGTCGGGCTCGGATCGCATCCTCGGCGCGATGAAGCGCGGTTATACGGCGATCGAGTTCAAGCAGAAGATCCGCAAGCTGCGCAAGGTGCGTCCGGACATTTGCGTCTCGTCGGACTTCATCGTCGGATTCCCCGGCGAAAGCGATGCCGACTTCGAACAGACGATGAAACTGATCGACGACGTCGGCTTCGACCAGAGTTTTTCCTTCATTTTTTCCCGCCGCCCCGGCACGCCGGCTGCCAGCCTTGCGGATGACACGCCGGATTCGGTCAAGCGCGCGCGCCTTGCACGACTGCAGGCCACGCTCAACGAAAACGCGAAGGCAATCGCGCAGTCGATGGTCGGCAGCGTGCAGAACGTGCTGGTCGAAGGGCCAAGCACGAAAAACCGGAACGAACTCGCCGCGCGCACGCAGAACATGCGCTACGTGAATTTTCCGGTGCCGGCCGGCGTGAATGGCGCCGACCTGGTCGGCCGCTTCATCGACGTGCAGGTTACCGAGACCAGGGTCAACTCGCTGCGCGGCAGAATTGCGGTGGCCGCGGCGGCCTGATTTTCAAGCGAAACGAGGGAACTCGATGAAGCGGAATGGATTCGTGCCTCTTTGCCTGGCCTCGGCGCCTGCCCTGTTCTCGCCGTTACTGCGCGCCGACACGGCGGAGGCGCCCACTCAAGTCTCCATCAACGTGATTGCGGACGGGAAGACCAGCGCGCAGATCGTTCTGGCGTTGCCCAAGGGCGCAGAACTCGGGTGGCGCGCGGGGAAGATGATCCCTACGCCGGGCAACGATCACGTTTTCAGGCTCATTGGTGATGCCAATATCGCCACGAGACTGAATGGTGTCGATCTCGATACCGTACACGGCGACGAACTCGTCGTGTCGAAGGAAGTGCTCGACGCGGGCCGAATCGCCGCGAGAGCAGAACTCGAGGCCATGCTTGCAACCGATCAATCCGTGCGAACAAGGGTCGCCGATCAGTCGCGGCAGGAAGGAAACGCATGGGACTCACGGCGATTCGCTTCAGAGTGGAAGGAGCAGGAGGCCATCGACGGGCGTAATCAGCTCCGTCTCGCCGCAATCGTCAAGGAGTACGGATGGCCGAACTTCGCGTGGGCGGGGCGCGACGGCATCTTGGGCGCCTTCCTTGTCGTCCAGCACGCGGAGTTGAATTTCCAGCGCAGCTACTTGCCGTTGCTCCGCCAAGCCGCTGCGAATGGCAACCTCAGCTACGGCAAGCTTGCGTACCTGGAAGACCGTGTTCGCGTCAGAGAGGGAAGGAAGCAGATCTACGGAACACAACTGCATTCCAGTGCGGGTGGGAAGCAGGCTCTCGATCCGATCGAAGACGAAGCGAACGTGGACGCGCGCCGCGCCAAGGTCGGCCTCGAGCCATTGTCGGAGTATCTGAAAGGATTCAACCTGGAAGAAAAGCCGCTATCGCACTAAGTATCCCCGGCAGAGCCGGGGCCTTTGGTTTGTCAGCGACGTAGGGTGGGCCTTGGCCCACCGTTTTTGTTTTTGGCGTAAAGCGAAGACGGTGGGCCAAGGCCCACCCTACGATGCGCTCACCTGATCGAGTTGCGCGATATCTTCAACGGTTAGTTGGACACGAACGGCCGCAAGGATTTCCTGCAATTGCTTGACACTGGTTGCGCTGGCGATCGGAGCCGTGATGCCGGGCCGGGCGATCAGCCAGGCCAGCGCGACTTGCGCCAGCCTCGCGTTGCGGCGCAGGGCAACATCGTCGAGCGCCGCGAGAATGCGCAAGCCACGCGCGTCGAGATACTTTCTGACACCCTGCCCGCGCACGCTCCTCGACAAATCCGCTTCGCTGCGATACTTGCCGGTAAGGAATCCGGACGCCAGACCGTAATAGCTGATGACGCCGATATTTTCCCTGCGTGCCAGCGGTTCGAGTTCGGCTTCGTAGCCGGCGCGCGAGACCAGATTGTATTCGGGTTGCAGGGATTCATAACGCGGCAAATTATACTTTTTAGCGATTGCCAGCGATTCGGCCAGGCGCGCCGCGCTGAAATTCGACGCGCCGATCGCACGCACCTTGCCTTGCTCGATGAGTCTTGCGTAGGCACCCAGCGTTTCCTCGATCGGCGTCGCCGGATCGTCCTGGTGCGACTGGTACAGGTCGATCACATCGACTTGCAGGCGCTTGAGCGAATCCTCGACGGCCAGGGCGATATTCGCGGCGCTCAGGCCGGGGCGCCGCGCGAGCTTGGCTACCTTCGTCGCGATCAGCACCTTGTCGCGCTTGCCCGAACGCTTGAGCCACTTGCCGATGATCGTCTCGGACTCGCCGCCCTGATTGCCTTGAACCCAGGCCGAATAGCCGTCGGCCGTGTCGACGAGGTTGAAACCCGCGTCGACGAAGGCATCGAGCAGTGCGAACGACGCCGATTCATCCACGGTCCAGCCGAATACGTTGCCGCCGAATGCGATCGGCGCTGTCTCGAGCGCGGAACGTCCAAGCCTGCGTTTGATCATCGCCCGGTCTCCGTCTGCCGTGAGGATTTCGACATGGGGGCTGGTCACGGTGCTTCAATCGCGGCGCAGATCGCTCTATCCTGAGCGACCATGAGCGAACCAGCGACAGCATGACAGCCTTGACCCAGCGCGAAATCGCGCTCGATCCGGATGATGGCGAGCGTCTGGCCAATCTGTGCGGCCCGTTCGACGAACACCTGCGCCAGATCGAACTGCGCCTCGGCGTCGAGATCGCCAACCGCGGCAACCAGTTTCGCCTCAGCGGAGCCGAACATTCGGTCAGGCTGGCCGAGCGCGTGCTGCACGATCTCTACGAGGCGACCGAAACCGAGACGCTGACCGGACCGCAGATCAATGTGCGCCTGTCCGAATCCGGGATCGAGGCTCTCGACGCCAAGGCGGCCGAAGGCGCGCACGATATCGCGATCAAGGTCAAGCGCGGCACCGTGCATGGGCGCGGCGCCAACCAGAAGCGTTACCTGCACGCGATCGCCACGCACGACATCAACTTCGGTGTCGGCCCGGCCGGCACCGGCAAGACCTACCTGGCCGTGGCCATGGCGGTCGATGCGCTGAACGAAAACCGCGTGCAGCGGCTTATCCTCGTGCGGCCGGCGGTAGAAGCCGGCGAGAAGCTCGGCTTCCTGCCGGGCGACCTGACCCAGAAGGTCGATCCCTATTTGCGCCCGCTCTACGATGCGCTTTACGAGATGCTCGGCATCGACAAGGTCATGCGCCTGATCGAGCGCAATGTCATCGAAATCGCCCCGCTCGCGTACATGCGCGGCCGGACGCTCAACGATTCGTTCGTGATTCTCGACGAAGCGCAGAACACGACGGTCGAGCAGATGAAGATGTTTCTGACGCGCATCGGCTTCGGCTCGGCGGCCGTGGTGACCGGCGATGTCACCCAGATCGACCTGCCACGCCACATGAAGTCGGGCCTGCGCGACGCGATCGAGGTGCTGCGCGGCGTCGACGGCATCAGCTTCACATTCTTCACGGCCAGGGATGTCGTGCGCCATCCGCTCGTGCAACGGATCGTGCGCGCGTACGAGAGCAGGGAAGCCGGAGACGGCAAGCGCGATCCGGACGACGCAAAGACGTGAAGCCGTCACCGCAGTCCGGCGTTTTCGTCCAGTACCGTACCGGACGCAAGGGCGTCCCGACTCCGCGCTCGTTCGAGTGCTGGGTCCTGGAGGCTCTGCGCGGACGCCGCCGGGGCCGCCGGCAAGTCAACATCGTCCTGTTCGACGAAAGCGGCGCGCGCGCGTTGAATCACCAGTATCGCGGC
>DASSGP010000263.1:0-6667 GCA_035693405.1 Rudaea sp.
CGGTAGTCGACGCTGATCGGGAACTGGCCGGAACTGCCCACGACGAATGCGAGCATCGTGGCCAGACTCATGCCGATGACGCCGCCGATCAGGCAGATCGCGACGGCCTCGGCCAGCACGAAGCCGAGCACGCTGGTGTCGGAAAATCCCAGGGTCTTCAGGATCGCCAGCTCCGGGACGCGCTCGCGCACGCTCTGCGCCATCGTGTTGCCGACCACGAGCAGCAAGGTGAAGAACACGGCGAACAGGATCCAGCGCACGATCAGGCCGATGTCACCAATCTGCTTGACGAAGCCGATGTTGAAGTCCTTCTCGGTCTGCGTCTTGGTTTCGTCCGGCGAGTTCTCGAACCTCGAGTCGACCGTTTCGGCAACCCGTTCGGCGTCGTCGGGATTGGCCAGCCGGATCACGAACATGCCGGCGCGCCCCTGGCCGAACTGGTTGGCCTCGTCGAAATAGGCGAAGTTGATGTAGGCCTGCTGCGTGCGCTTCTGCCACTCTTCGTCCTTGCCGCCGTAGATGCCGACGAGATCGAACGCCCAGCTCTTGCTGCCGTCCTTCTGTGGAAAGATGTTCGACTTAAGCGGCACCTTCTGCCCGATCTTCCAGCCGAACTGATCGGCCATCTTCTTGCCGACAATCATGCTCGTGCGCGTGCCGGCGAACGCCTTCCATTGATCTTCCGGCATGACCCATTCCGGATACAAGTCATGCAGTCGCTCCGGGTCGGTCGCGAATGCAACGATCGGCGTGTTCTCGCCAACCACGCCGCCAAACCACTGTATCCAGCCCACGCGCGACACGCCCGGAACTGCCTCGATCTGCGGCAGCAGGCGCATCGGCAGCGGCGTCGTGAAGGACACGCGCGCCTGCGTCATCAACCGTGTAGCCCCGATGAAGTCCGCGCCGGCGTTGAACAGCACGTTGACGGCCTGCAACAGGCCGAACAGCAGGAAGGCCGTCATCACCGACAGCAACGTCAGTGCTGCGCGCGTCTTCTTGCGGAACAGGTTGGCGATGATGAAGCTGGTTTTGGTCATTGGAGAGGGGCCAGGGACTAGGGGCTAGGGACTAGCGGATCGGCTCGGCGTAGGGATTGGGAGAGGGCCACGAATCTGGGACGCTTTCACTAGATCCTGGTCCCTAGTCCCTAGCCCCTGCTCTCAGGCAGCCTGCTCAACCAACGTGCCTTTTTCCAGATGCAGGATGCGCCGCGCGAACTCGGCTGCCTTCGGATCGTGCGTCACCATCACGATCGTCTTTCCGTGTTCGCGATTGAGCACCTGCAGCAGGCCGAGGATCTCGTCGGCGGTTTTGCGGTCGAGATCGCCCGTCGGCTCGTCGCACACCAGCAGTGCCGGATCGGATACCAGCGCGCGCGCGATCGCGACGCGCTGCTCCTGGCCGCCGGACAATTCTTTTGGCTTGTGCTTGGCGCGATCGGCCAGGCCGACGACCTGCAGCGCCACGGCGACGTTCTTCTTGCGCTGTGCCGATGACAGCTTCGTCAGCAGCAGCGGCAGTTCGACGTTGCCCTCGGCCGTCAGCACCGGCATCAGGTTGTAGAACTGGAACACGAAACCAACGTTGTTCGCGCGCCATTTTGCCAACTGGCCGCTCGACAGCTTGTCGATTCGATTGCCGCCGACGCTGATCTCGCCGCCGCTCGGCTGGTCCAGGCCGCCGATCAGGTTGAGCAACGTCGTCTTGCCGGAGCCTGATGGCCCCATCAGCGCAACGAAGTCGCCTTTGGGAATATCGAGCGTCAGCCCATGCAGCACTTCGACTTTCTGCTTACCGCGCTCGTACACCTTGGTGACGTTGCGGACCTGAACCATGGAGTCGGACATGGGAACCTCGAATCGAAGCGATGAAGTTGCGAAATTATCTTACGTAAAGGTCGAAATTTAACTTTAGTGACGGATCACATTTTTTCTCGTGCAGAGTTTTTTCACGGCTTGGCCAGCGCAACGGCAGCACCATCCTTCAACCCTTCCGGCGCATCGACGATCACGGTCTCACCGGAAGCAACGCCGCCGAGCACCTGGCGCTGATCCCCGACGTTACCGCCCAGAGTCACCGCGCGGCGTTGCGCTTTTTGTTCCTTGAGCACGAACACGATGTCCTTGTCGGCGTCCTTGCGCACGGCTGTCGCCGGAACGAGCACGCCGGTTGGCTGCTGCTGTGCCTGTGCCGCCGACTTCTTTTCCTCGAGGAACGACACACGCACGCCCATGTCGGGCACGATGCGGTCGTCCTTCAGATCCAGGCCGATGCGCACCTTGACCGTCGCCTTCGAGCGGTCCGCGGTCGGAATGATCGCGATCACGTGCGACGGAATCTTCCAGTCCGGATAGGCGTTGAGCACGGACTCGACCGGATTGCCGGCGACGACGCGGCCGATGTACGCCTCGTTGACGTCGACTTCGACCTCGAGCGAATCCATGTCGACGATCGTGCCGACGCCGGTGCGCGTGAAACCGCCGCCGGCAGACAGCGGCGAGACGATCTCGCCGACCTGCGCGGCCTTGGCGATGATGACGCCGGAGAACGGCGCGCGCACCGTGCAATAGCCGAGTTGGACGTGCGCGGCGTCGACGCTGGCCTCGGCCAGGTTGATCTGCCGCTTCTGCGTCTCGACCTGCGCCGACAGGGTCTCGACCAGCGTGTGCGCTTGCTCGGCTTGCTGCGTCGAAACAAGCTTGCGCCCAACCATGTCGTCCATGCGCTGCCAGTCACGCCGGTTCTGCGCGAGCTGCGCCTGGTACTGCACGAGCAGCGCCTGCGCGGCATGCAACTGCGCCTCGGTTTGCGCTACTGCGGCGCGCTGCGCGGTGTCTTCCAGACGCGCGAGCACCTGGCCTTCCTTGACGTGGTCGCCCTCCTCGATCAGGACTTCGATCAAGGTGCCGGTAATCTGCGCCGACACGGTGGCCGATCGGCGCGCCGTGACATAGCCGGTTGCGTCGAGCACCGAAGCGCTCGCTCCGCCACTGGTCATCGGTTTGGCGACGGCCACGTGCACGCCCGGCGCCGAACTGCCGGACAGTGCGACCCAGCCGATTGCCCCCATGATCACCAGCGCCACGGCGCCGAGCGCGATCCATAGCGGCCGCCGCGAGGCCGGCTCGGTCTCGCCGCGGTCGATACGCAATTCCCTCAGCAAATCGGAATTTTCCATGACGCCCATGATGGTTCTACCCGAACTCCCAGTTTGCCATAGACTGGCGTCCGGCGACGTTGCATTCCAGAGCCAATGATCACGAACGCGAGGTGACAGATGTCAGGCGGGCGATCGGCTTCGATCCGAGGCGTTGCGCGGCCGGCGCCGGGTTATTCGGGCAAGCCGCTTAGGCAGAAACTCGGACTAAAACCCGGGCAGCGTGTGTGGCTGCGAAATGCGCCGGCGCAATACTGGGACTGGTGCGGCTTCGATCCGGCGACCGTCAAGCTTGCCGGCGCAGCCGTGCGTAACTTTGATTACGGTCATATATTTGCCACGACGCGCGCGCAGCTGACTGCTGAGATATCCGCTGCCGCGCGCAAGCTCGACGCGGGCGGCATGCTGTGGATTTCCTGGCCGAAGAAGTCGTCCGGCGTGACGAGCGATCTCGACGAGGATACATTGCGCGAACTGGTCCTGCCGCTCGGTCTCGTCGACGTCAAGGTGTGCGCCGTCACCGAAATCTGGTCGGGCCTCAAATTCTGCTGGCGCCGCGCTTCGAAAGATGCCGCCGCGCCAGCCCGAAAACCGGGAAAATCCACATGAATTATACATTTCCACCCGCCCTGACGCCGTCTGTCGCCGTTGCCGGCAGCGACCTGCGCTTCCCGGTGCATCGCATCTACTGCATCGGCCGCAACTATGCCGAGCACGCGAAAGAGATGGGCATGGCCGTCGACCGCGCCACGCCGGTGTTCTTCTGCAAGCCGGCCGACGCGGTCGTCGCCGACCGCACGCAGATCCTGTATCCGCTCGCCACGGCCGACCTGCACCATGAAGTCGAAATGGTCGTCGCGCTGCAATCCGGCGGCGTGGATATTGCGGCCGCCGCCGCGCTGCGCCACGTGTTCGGCTACGGCGTCGGCCTGGACCTGACGCGGCGCGACCTGCAAAGCGCGGCCAAGGCCAAGGGCTTGCCGTGGGACACGGCCAAGGCGTTCGACCGCTCGGCCCCGGTGTCGGCGATCCGGCGCGCGAGCGAGAGCGGTCATCCGCAGCACGCGCAATTGTCCCTCGAGGTCAACGGCGCCGTGCGCCAGAACACCGACATCGCCGACATGATTTTCAGCGTCGCCGACATCATTCACGAACTGTCGAAACTGTTCGAACTGCACGCCGGCGACCTGATCTTCACCGGCACGCCGGCTGGCGTCGCGGCGCTGCAGCGTGGCGACCGGTTCCACGCGCGCCTGGAAGGCATCGCCGAATTGCGCGGCGCGATTACCTGAACGACCCGCTTCCATTTGGGGCGATTTGCGCTAGATTCGTCCCTGCCGCCACGGCGGGGATGCGGCATCAGGAGCCCAGAACGACCACCGGAGGACGACGATGAGTTTCATCAGCGAGTTCAAAGCTTTCGCAATGCGCGGCAACGTGATCGATCTCGCCGTCGGCGTCGTCATCGGCGCGGCGTTCGGCAAGATCGTTGCGTCGCTGGTCGACAACGTCATCATGCCGCCGCTCGGCGTGGTGATCGGCAACGTCGATTTTTCCGATCTCGTGATCAAGATCGGCACGCCGGTCGCCGACGCCAAGGGCGTGGTCACCGGCGGCGCGATCATCAAGTACGGCGTGTTCCTTAACACGATCATCCAGTTCGTCATCGTAGCGATCGCGATCTTCCTCGTCGTCAAGCTGATGAACCGCCTGACCCGCAAGGAAGAAGCAGCGCCCGCGCCGCCGCCAGCGGACGTGGTCCTGCTTACGGAAATCCGCGATCTGCTGAAAGCGAAATAGTCTTCGCAAGCCGCCGGCGTCGATTGATCCGACGCCGGCGGTCGCGCTGCCGGGCGGCTATTCGAATTTGTCGGTGAAGATCGTCTCGGCGTAGGCCGGGCCGCCTTCGAACAGGATCGCGCCGGTGCCGGCCGGGCGATAACTTCCGTATTGGCCCTTGGTCAGCGTCATCGTCCAGGTCGTCGCGGTACGGTTCGTCAGCAGCGACGTCGCGTCGTGCCAGCCCATCGTCGAGTTGTCGCCGGGCGTCGACGGCCCGTAGAAGCGCCAGCTCCAGCCCGGACCGAATGCCGCCGCGTTGAAGATCACATCGACGCTCGCGGCGTCGCATTGCGGCAGTTCGAAACGCAGCAACCCGCGCGGATAGGTGTACGTGCCGTGATGGGGCACGCTGTCCTTGCCGAGCGGACCCGGGTTGATCGGCGCTACGTCGACCGCCTGCGGGCAGCCGCCATTGACCTGCACGGTGAAGTAGCCGCCCTGGATGCCGGACTCGATCTGTTGCGTTTGCAGCGACTGCAACGTCTGCTTCAGCGACGCGGTGCGTGCCGCCTGAGTGGCATTCATCGTGCCGGCTTGCCAGCCGAACGTGCCGAACAGACCCGGTGCGGTCGTGCCGACAGTCGACTCGGTTGAATCCTGGAAGCCGCTCTTGTTGGCGTCACCGCCGTTCGGCCCGGAGTTCTCGATCAGATCGGGCACGCCGTCGGCATCCGCATCGGGCAACTGCACGATCGAATAGACGCCGCCGGTCGTGCCGGCATACAGCACGGTCGAGTCGATCGGATCGAGCGCGAGTGACAGGGCAGAGAACGCGGGCAGCCCCACGCTCATCGACATCCACGTCGCGCCGCCGTCGGTGCTCCTGTAAACACCACCCGGATTCGCCGGTCCGAGACCGCCGCTGGCGGCATAGATCGTGCCGGGCGTGGTCGGGTCGGCCAGCAGCGCGCGCACGTCAGGACCGGTGATGCCGGCATTCGAAGCGAACCAGTTCGCGCCGCCGTCGGTCGTCTTGTAGATGACGCCGGGAACGTCGAAATTCGCGCTGATCGTGCTGACCCACAGCGTCAGCGGGTTGTTCGCGTCGATCGCCAGCGACAGCGTGTCGTAGACCGCGGACGAACCGGGGTAGGTCGGCAGGCCGTTGCTGAAGCGCGTCCAGGTGCCGCCAGCGTTGACGGACTTGTACACGCCGCTGAGCACCTGCGGCGTCACCTGATTGCAGGCCGCATCGGCCGCGCTGGCAAAAGTTCCAATGTATAAAATGTCAGAATTCGACGGATCCATGACGATCGGCGTCACGCCGTCCACGTGGTCCTCGGGGCAACCGCTGGGATCGGTGATGTCGGCCGGCAGACCGTTCGAGCTGTCGGCCCAGTTGGCGCCGCCGTCGATGCTCTTCATCACACGGTACGGATGCAGCGTCAGTCCGCCGAGGGCCGGACGACCGCCACCGGTGACATACAACGTTTGCAGCGGCCCGCTCGTGCAGACCGGCCCGGTCGCTCCCGGGCCGCCGGCGCACGAGCGCGGATCGGCGATGATCGTGCGCAGCGCGCCCGCATAGTGAGCTGCCCCGCTGATTATCGGGATGCCGCCGGACTGCGTCGCCCAGGTCAGCCCTCCGTCCAGACTCTTGTAGATCCCGCTGTTGCGGGCAGCGGCGTTTCTGGCCGTCGGGCTGTCGTAACCGGAACCGACTGC
>DASSGP010000264.1:0-2295 GCA_035693405.1 Rudaea sp.
GCGGTCAAGCTCTCGATCACCCACTCCATCGAGCGCGAACCTTCGAAGTTCATCGAGGCGGTGTCCGGCGGCTGGCCCAAGGTCATCGCCAACCTCAAGTCCCTGTTGGAGACCGGCACGATCGCTCTGGAGGAGCCATACCCGACCGGCAACCCCTACGGCAAGCCGTCTGCAGCCGGCGAGCGCTCGGCCTGAGAACCTGCGCGCACTCACCGGCGCAAGGACCGTAATCGATATCGGTGCACATGAGTGCAGAACCCGATCCCTTGGCGAAGCGAATCGGAGTCGGTCAATGCTGCCGCAATACGAACCAGGCGGCGGCCGCGATCATGGCGAGCAGCGCAATGACGCTGAGTGCCGGCAAGGCGAGCTTGAAATCCGTCGTTGAAGGCAGGCTCGCCGTTACCAGCGCCGCAACGATCCAGACATGCAGGAAATACAGAGGAGGCAGCGCCGGGTGCAGCAGCGCAGATGCCCACCACAAGGCCAGCGGCGCAAGCAACAAAGGCGCCATGGCGATCGGCAGCGCCCGGGCGTGGCCGACTCGGAATTGGACCGAACCCAATTGCCAGCCTCGTTGCGTGCGAACGGGCAGCAGCGACGGAAACGCCGGCCGCGCGCCCAACACGAAGGCCACGACGAAATGCGCCAGCTCGTGCGCCATCGTACCGGGCAGTGCGGTCAGCGCGTAGATCCACATTCCGGCGTACCGGCTGACGTAGATGATCAACATGGCGCCGAGGACACAGAGCACGTCGACCAGCGACAAGGTCAGCATGATGGCCTGCAGCCATGCGCCCAACGAGGTTACGGGGAGTGATTGCATGCCCTATCGTCACACGGCAGACCGACACCGCGCGTGAACGTGCCCGGGAATTTGCCTTGCGGCACGATCCGGTGAACCCGACGACCTTGTACAGCCTCGGCTCAGGCAAGCAAGCTCAGTCGTCGATCAATATTGCGCCGACGTTTCCAGTGATCCAGTTCATCGCGACCGCCGGCACGAACAACGTGACGCCGCCTTCAGCCTTGTCGCCGCAAGCGCGGATGGCCACCTCTTGCGGGAAGTCATCCGGCAGTTCGGTCACCGACGGTGCGACCAGCGCCACCCTGTCGTTGACGTCGCGCGTCACGTACCACAGGCCCGTGGGGATTGCCTCGCTGCTGCCGCACGTCGCCAGGGTGTCGGTGACGTCTACCTCGCCGCCGCTGTAGGGCACGAGCCGCCAGCGGTGCGCGCGTTGCTGCAGCACAGCCGTGTATTGGCCGTCGATGACGTAAGCCGACCCGTCGATCGTGTGGGTTGCGGCCGACGCAGTGGCCGAAACGACTGCTGCGAAGAGTGCGGACAGGGTGCGTAACATGTGAGTGGAAGTCATATCGAGATCTCCGGTACGTGGTCTTGGATGTGTTGCGATGACGTAGTACGCACGAGGATGCCAAAACACGCCAACGATTCATCTGACCCTGTTTTCAGTCGCATGGCGGGTTGCCGCCCGGCGCCGCGTATCGAGGTGATGCGCTCCCAACGAAGGCAGGTGACAAGATGAAATCCACGACATTTCCCATGTTCGATGGCCGCGGCTACGAAATCCGCACGGCCGGACCCGCGGACGCGGCTGCGATCACCTCGCAACGTCAGCGCGTGTCCGTCGAGAACGGGCGCAAAAGCGACGCGGATCTCGCTGCGATGTCGGCGGCGTTCACGGCCTGGGTTGGTCGGCGTCTGCGCGACGCGAGCTATGTCGGCTGGCTTGCCGAATTCGACGGCCGCATCGTTGCCGGCATCGGCTACTTCCTGCTCGACCGGCCGCCGCACCCTTCACACTTCGATCCGGTGCGCGGCTACATCATGAACGCCTACACCGAACCCCTGCATCGCGGCACGGGGATCTCAGAACGCCTGGCGCAAATCGCGACTGAGCACGCCCGGAACGTGCCAGCCGGCTACCGCGCGTTCCCCACTCCGTTCGAAGCGCTCCGCCAGGAGAGATTCGCTTTCGCCGGTGTCGCCGAAGTGCCGTGGGTCGCGCCGGTCTTCGATCGCGGCGCGGGGATTTCGCAGCAGGTGGCACACGACGCCGCCGCACCGAGTTCAGGGTAGACCCCGAAAGTCAGAGTGCCTTATCGGTTCGATGCGGTGGTGAGAAAGATACTCTGATCCCGCGTCCGCTACGCTCGCAGCTCCGAAAGATTGATGCTCATTTTCGATGCCGCCGAGACGATGGCATCGCGCTCTCTTTTCAACGCGGGCAGCGCTTCAGTGTGGGTCGAGACGGTCGCCTTGTTGTATGC
>DASSGP010000265.1:0-6917 GCA_035693405.1 Rudaea sp.
GCCGCCGCTGCCGCCGGTGACGTACAGGCGCTTCGGATCGATGTAGCCGCGCTTGATCACGGCGTCGACCGCGGAGATCAGGTCGTCGTAGTCGTGGTTCGGATAATCGTGGTGGATCAGGTTGCCGAACTTCTCGCCGTAACTCGTCGAGCCGCGCGGATTGATGTACAGCACGACGTGGCCGGCCGCTGCATACAGCTGGTCTTCGGCGGACCAGCGCGGCCCGTAATTTGCGAACGGGCCGCCATGGATTTCCAGCAGCAACGGATACGACTGCTTCGGATCGAAGCCGGGTGGCTTGAGGATCCAGCCTTCGATCGAAAGCTGGTCGAAGCTCGACGGAAAGCGGAATTCCTCGAGCGTGCCGAGCGCGGTGTGTGCGAACAGCCCGGCGTTGAGATCGGTCAGCCGCTTCGCATCGCCACCGCGCGTGCCGACGATGGCGACGTCGGCTGGATGTTGCGGCGAGGTCAGCGTGAACGCGATCGTGCCGGCTTGCGCGGCGACGGTGTACTGGCCGCCAGCATACGGTCGGCCGAGATCCAGGCCACCGACGTCGCCGACCAGCGCATGCATCTTGCCGTCCAGACTCATGTAGCCGATACGCGTGACGCCCTCGTCGTCGAACTGGAAGTACACGCCGCTGCCGTTGCTGTCCCACTGTGGATTGTCGACGTCGCGATCGAAGTCGCCGGTGACCAGGCGCGCGTGCCCGCCATCGCGATCCATGAGGTACAGGTGCGAGACCTGATAGCCCTGCTGGCGGTCATCGAAACCGATGTAGGCGATGTGCTTGCCATCGGGCGACACGACGGCGGAATGATCGGGGCCATTGCGATCGGTCAACGCGCGCACCGTTCCGCCGTCTGCGCCAACTTCGTAGATCTCGGAATTCAGCGGATGATATTCGGCGTCGTCATGGCGGTTGGCCGAGAAGATCAGCTGCTTGCCGTCGGGCGTCCAGGCCAGGCTGCCGTCGTCGTCGACGGCGCCATCGGTCACCTGTTGCGGCGAACCGCCGTCGGCCGTCATGACGAACAGGTGCGTATGGCCGCGCGCAAGATAGCCGCGGCCGTCGAAGCGGTACACGAGCCGGTCGATGACCTTGATCTCGGGTCCCCAGTTCGCGCCTTTCGGCGGCTCGGGCAGCTTCGCGATCGGCGTGTCCGGCGGATCGTCGACGAACATCGCGAAGGCGATGCGCCGGCCGTCCGGCGAGAACGTCAGTTCGCGCGCCGGATGCGCCAGCGAAACCAGCCGCGCGGTATCGCCGCTGTCCATCCAGCGCATGCGGATCTCGCCGGTCTTGTGCCCGGCCTTGTCCTCGTGTTGCACGACATAGATCAGGCGCGTGCCGTCCGGCGAGAAGCGCGGCGACAGCGCATCCTCGTCCGGCGGCGTGAGCGCGCGCAGTCCATTGCCATCGGCGCCGACGACCCAGAGGCTGTGGCGCGTATCGTCGTTCATGATGTCGTAGCCGGAGCGCACGAACACGACGCGCTTGCCGTTCGGTGCGATGCGCGGATCGGCGGCCCATTGCAGGTCGAAAATCTGCTTCAGGCCGAAATGCTGGTCCGGCGTCGATGCCGATGCAGACGATGATCCGATCGAGAGCACGCTCGCGAGTGTCAGCGCAAGCGAAGCCGAATTACGGACAAGTCGATTCAATGGAAGCCCCCTGGATTGGCCGATGCGGTCTGCTGCCGAGCATAACCCGCCGGACAAACGGCTAACAGCGCGGGAAGTAATGTCGGCCAATCCAGCAGTCCGCATTCTGTCGTGCCAAACTTATCCGGCGCGACGCCGTTTCGCGTGTATATGTTCAGGCGTTGCGGCAAACCTGTGCCCACTTCCTCGGGAGCCTGCCATGATCCTTCCTTCGCGTCTCGCCATTGTCCATACACTGGCCATGATGATGGTCCTGTCAGCGGCGTCGGCACTTGCCGCCAGCAGCGACAGTGCGAAAGGCACACTGACGGTGGAAACCGAAAAAGCGCCGGCGAGTGTCGAACTGGCGCACGCCTATCTGGTCAGCGGCCCGGACACGTTCGATGCGAAGAAAATCACCCGCCGCATCGTATTCACGAAGACCGACGAGCGCGCGACGATCGAGGCATGCAACGACGTGAGCTGTGCGACGCTTTCGTCCAGTGACGGCATGACCGTCGAACTGGGCGACGACGCGGCGGCGAACTGGTGGGCGCACGTCCATCCGGTGCAATACAGCGGCATGAGCGACCCGGGCGACCTCAAGCTCAGCACCGACACGGCCGAACGCGTGGCGGGCACGTTCAAGATCGGCACATCGGGCGTGACGACATCGGTCGTATTCGATGCACCGATGGTCAAGACATTTCCGGTCACGCATTAGTGGGCTGCAACGTTTGATTCGGGAGCAGGTTGTGAGTTGCCGGTCACGATTGCCCCGATCCTCCCCGCCTCCATGTGCTGCCAGCGCTTTCGCAATTTCCTGGTTTCCGTCGCGGCACATGGACGAGGGGCACCTCGTACTCGCCACATCCATGTGGCTCGCCCTTCGGGCAGCATCCGCTGCAAACATCGGCATTCCTGCCGATGTTTCCTCGCTTGGCAGGGGAAGGAAAAGCGCGAGGCATCTTCAAACGTTAACGGCCGGCGAGCGTTGCAATCCGCAATTCGACGCTCGCCGTCAGGCGGCGCGGGCGGCGCGCGTCTGCATGATGGCCTGCGCGGCCCACTCCCCCGTTTCCACGCCGCCTTCCATGAAGCCCTGGTTGTCGAATGCGCAGTGCTCGCCGGCGAAGTATAGATTTCCCACGCTCTGGCCGATCACGCCGCGAAGCGTCGTCCATTGGCCCGGCGTGAAGCAGGCGTAGCTTCCGAGCGTCCACGGATGCGTCGGCCAGTGGAAACGCGCTTCGCGTGAGCCGGCACGCGCCGCCGAAATTCCCGGATAGATCGCATCGAGCCCGCGCGCCGCGATGTCCGCCTGCTCCTTCGCGCTGCCGTTGCCGATCTCGACACCGTGCCGGCCGCCGACGAAATTCGTCAGGATGCCGGCAGCGCCGGCCTGCATGCGGCTGGTTTCCCACGTCGTCTGCATCGCAAGGTCGCTGTAGCTGCTGCCGCTGCTCGCGTGCCGCGCGCGCCAGACGCGCTCGTTGAACCCGATCATGAGTTTTGCGTTCGTGCCGTAAGCCAGTTCGGCGATCGCGCGCCGCTTGGCCGCAGGCAGGTCGACGGTGATGCGCACGTTGCGCAGCAGCGTGAACGGCAGCGCGAGCACGATTCGCCGCGCGCGCACGGCAAAGGCACCGGCGCCGTGCTTGAAGCTCAGCGTATACATGCCGTCGGCGCCCTGGCTCAATGCTTCGAGCACGGAGCCGGTGTGAATCGCGTCCCCGAGCTTTGCGCCGAGGCCGTGCACGATCAGATCGTTGCCGCCGCGCACGTGGAAGCGTTCGTCGCTCTCGCCGAAAATCTTGAACTTCGCCGTGTCCGGATCGATGAAGGTCAGGAAATTCAGCGCCGACTGCTGGTCGCACTGCAGGCCCATCTCGCAGGTATAAGCAACCTCGATCAGCGTGCGCAGCCAGCCCGATGCGCCGTTGCGGTCGAGCCAATGGCTCAGCGACTCGTTGTCCAGCGCCTCGGTGCCGCCCGGCGCCTCATAGGTGATCTGCTCGTCCGGCAGCGTCGCCTTGTCGCGGCTGATGGCCGCGGCCAGCGGCGCGAATTCGCGCAAAATGTCCGCTTCGCTGTAGCGGCGGCCGCCGCAATGCCAGACGTCGCCGAATTCCGCGGTCGGATCCTCGGCAAGGTCATCGAGCACCAGTCCGAGCTCGGCTGCCAGCGCGCGCATGCGAACGTGACCCGAGTCGATCAGTTCACCGCCAAGTTCGCACACCTGGTCGTCAGCGAAGTGTCCGCGCAGGCTGAACATGCGTCCGCCGATGCGCTCCTGCGCTTCATAGATCTGCACGCCGACGCCGGCCTGGCGCAAGCGCCACGCGGCGGTCAGGCCGGCCACGCCCGCGCCGACGATGACCACATCGTTGCCATCCTGCGGATGCGACAACGGCACCTGCGCGCAGGCCGCGAGCGTCAATGCGGCAGCGGCTCCGGCCGATTGCTGCATGAAGCGCCGCCGCGCATGCAGCACGCGCAGTTCGCGCTCGCGCGCGATCGCCTCGTCGAGCGGCTCGCCGGAAAGACGCGCCTGCGCTGCGATCGCCGCGGCGCGCTGCAACAGGTCAACGAACCGAGTTCGAGCCATGCCAACCCCCAATCACTTCGAGCCGGATGGCCGAGCAACCGATCCGGCTGCCGTGCTTCGGCGCAAATATCCCCTTGACCCGCCGCTACGTTGCCATGTGCGCGCCGGTTCGGCAACCGCGGCCGTGCAGCGGCCGCGTCGACACCGCATGTCGCAAGCTCGCCTCCGATGGCGTTTCTCTGTATCGATCACGGTCGCGATGAGTCGCGTCATGCACGGCAAACGCCCATTCAGGATCATGCCCGCAGGTGCACTGCTGCTCCTGATGGCGTGCGCTGCGCCCAGCAACGCAGACGCCTTCCATGTCTTCAAGGTCGATCCGTTCTGCCCTGACCCGAGCGTGTACTCCACGATCCAGGCCGCCGTGGACGCCGCGGCGGCGTATTCGGATGACGATCACGCCGACTATGTCTGGATCTCGGACAACACCGACATCAGCGGCTACGAAAATCAGCACGTCGTCGTCAACGACACCGAGAGCGTGATCATCGAGGGCGGATTCTTCGACTGCACGGACTTCGATCCAGGCAACGACTTCACGCTGGTCAGCGGCGGCAATGCCGACGGCGGCCCGGTGTTCGAAATCGTCGGCAACGGCAACAACGTGTACCTCAGCAATCTGCTGATAACGGGCGCGACACGCGCCGGCGATGCGAGCGGTGGCGGCATCTCGTTCAGCGGTCACGGCGAGGTCGACATCGCGAAGACCGTGATCGTGTCGAATCAAGCGGGCTATGGCGCCGGCATCAATGTCACCGGTTCGGGCGGCAATGCCGTCCTGAAGCTGCTGGACAGCGTGCAGATCAATTCGAACATCGCGGCGGTTTCCGGAGGCGGCGTGCGCGTCGAAGGCAGCGCGCGCGCGATCGTCACGGGGGCCAATACGACGATATCGGCGAACAGCGCCGCGAACAACGGCGGCGGCGTCGAGGTAGTGGGTCCGGCGCGTATCGACATCGGCTCGTCCGGCTACGGTGCCGGCGTGGTCGCGGGAAATCATGCGGCCAACGGCGGCGGCATCGCCCTCATCGACGTCGGCAGTGGAGAGGCGATCGCGCGAATCTTTGCGGATGGTTCGCACCGACCGAGCCCGATCGTGAACAATCGAGCGACATCGAACGGCGGCGCGATCTACCTCGAAGGCCTGGGGCACGCCTGTTTGTTCGCGCCGCACCTGGTGAACAACATTGCAGAAGATGGCGCGGCCTTTTACCGCAACGAGTACGTCTCGTACGATACCGGCGGCGCCGACAATCGTACCAGCGGTGGAGGTTTCTACCTCAACGAGGTGACGGCCGAGCTTGGCGCCGAGTGCGGTCCCGAACCAGTAGCCGATCTCGGTGGAACGACGTCCTGCTACAGCGACGACTGCAATGTCTTGTCCGGCCAGCAGACGCGGCATGCCGACGATACGCCGTCGTCGGGCGCGGTGATTTACACGGTCACCAATCAATTGCTCGCCAGCCGACTGCGGGTGAGGGGCAACACGGCCGGAAATCTGATAAGAGACAAGGGCGGCGACACCACCGTGTTGAGGCGCTGCCTCATTGCCGACAACTCGACTTCGGGAAACCTCGTCGACTGGGGCACTGGGTACACGGAGGGAATCATGTTGCTGGACACCAGCACGATCGCGAACAACACGATCGGCGGCGCCGATGTGCTCGACTTCGACTTCGGTCATTCGATTACGGTGAGCTTTTACGGCGACATCATCGCCCAAACCGGGAAAGCGGCGGCCGCGCACGGCGTTGCGCAAACGTTCGATGCGGCCTACATCGTGGCTGTCGACACAGCCGGATTGCCGTCGTCGAACCCGGGCGTAATTCAAGGCACGCCAATCTTCGTCAACCCGGCGGGCGGCGACTACCACTTGCGAGCAACCTCTCCCGGAGTCGATTTCGCGCCGGGCGGAGAATTCCCGGACCTTGACGGCAATGCCTTTCCCAAGGATCTGCCGCAAGTGACCAACAAGTTCGGTGCCGTCGATCTCGGAGCCTACGAGCTGCAGGCCGCGTTCCCCTGCGACGCCAGCGCCGACGCTGTGTTTTGCGACGGCTTCGGCCCCTGAATGCTGTTGGCATCGGCACGCAACGCGAACGTGTGTGAATCGGGTCTGCGGAAAAAAAAAGCCCCGCATCGCTGCGGGGCACTCTTTTGATTTCCGCCGAGTTGAGCGACCGCGAGGTCGCTCGAACGAGGCGAGTTGATCCGCCGCGAAGCGGCGGATAACTCAGAAATCCATGCCGCCCATTCCGCCACCACCATGGTCATGGCCGCCACCGGCCGGCGCCGCATCCTTCTTCGGCGCCTCGGCAACCATCGCTTCGGTCGTGATCATCAGGCCGGCGATCGACGCGGCGTTCTGCAGCGCGGTGCGCGTGACCTTGGTCGGGTCGAGAATACCGAACTCGATCATGTCGCCGTATTCGCCGGTCTGTGCGTCATAACCATAATTGCCCTTGCCCGCGGCAACCTTGTTCAACACGACGCTCGGCTCTTCGCCGGCATTGGCGACGATCTCGCGCAGCGGCGATTCCATCGCGCGCTTGGCGATCAGGATGCCGTGGTTCTGGTCTTCGTTGTCGCCCTTGAGCTTCTTGATCGCATCGAGCGAACGGATCAGGGCAACGCCGCCGCCCGGGACCACGCCTTCCTCGAC
>DASSGP010000266.1:0-22987 GCA_035693405.1 Rudaea sp.
GAAGTTTGTGTCATCGGTCGTTTCTCATTGCGGCAGCGTCACGTTGAATTCGATTTTTTCGAGTTGCTCCGGCGCGTAGCCGATCCGGCGCAGGTACGGCAGCCAGCGCGGATCGCTGCGCAGGGGGATGAAGGTCGGGTACGCGGGGATCGCGCCCAGATCGGGTTCTCCGTGCTGCAGGGCCTTGTCGAGCCACTCGAAGCTCAGGTCGGTCTCGCCGCGCAGCGCCGCAAGCAGCCCGATACTGTAGGCGGACGTGGCGCCGTAGCGTTCAATCGCTTCGGCGAACAGCGCGTCCGACTTCGCCCTTTCACCCAGGGCGAAGTTCGCGGCGGTAAGCGCGTACAGCCGGAACTGCGGATCCCTCTCCTGTTGCGCGTTCTCCATTGCGGCTTGGGCATCGCCCTCCTGCGCGAGCAGCACGCCGATGTTCCAATGCTCGCCGGCAAATTTCGGACTGAGCTGCAGGACCTTGCGGAATGCGGCCATGGCTTCGTCGCGATGTCCGGCATACAGCAGCGCGTAGCCGAGGTCGTCCCACCCGGTCGGGCTGACGGGATCATGCGACAGTAGATGACGGCCGATCGCGACGGCCTGCTCGAAGCGGCCGAGGCGGCGCGCCAGGATCGCGGCGATCCCGAGCACATCCGTGTTGCCGGGGTCCAGGGACAGCGCGTGTTCGAGATGCCGCGCGGCTGCAGCCAGGTCGCGATCGAGGAAAATTGCGATCCAGCCGAGCTGTGCATGGGCAGGCGCATAACCCGGATCGCTGGCCAGCGCATGCTCGATCGCCTCGCGAGCCAGCCGCGTCGCTTCAGCGGCAGGACGCTGGTACTGGTATTCCTGCAAACAGTAGACCTCCGCCAGCCCGGTCCACGCGGCGGCATCGCTCGCGTCGAGCGCAACCGCCTGCTGATACAGCCCGATTGCCTGGGCGAACGCTTCAGCCGAGCCCTGGCGCTCGACCGCGCGTGCCTGCAGAAACAATGCATAAGCTTGTCCGTCGACCGGCTTCGCGGTCGGTGCCGCGCCGAGCAGCTTGATCTTGAGCTGTTCGACTACTGCCGCCGCGATCTCGTCCTGTACCTTGAAGATGTCGTCGAGCTTGCGGTCGTAGGTCTGCGACCACAGATGCGTGTCCGTGCCGGCCTTGATCAACTGCGCCGTGATCCGCACCGAGTTGCCCGCCTTGCGCACCGAACCTTCGAGCACATGCGCGACGTGCAGCGTGCGCGCGATCTCGGGGATCGCGACTTCTTTTCCCTTGAACGAAAAAGACGACGTTCGCGCAGTCACCTGCAGCTGCGGAATCTTCGCAAGCAGGTTCAGCAGTTCTTCGGAGATGCCGTCGGAAAAATACTCGTTCGACTTCTCGTCGCTCATGTTCACGAACGGCAGCACGGCGATCGAGTGTTCCGCGATCGGCGTGCTGTCGGCATCCGCGCTCAGCCCGGCGCCCTTGTGCCAGACAAACGTGTTCGTCAGCAGCAGCACGACGGCAAGCGCGAGGATGCCGATGATCCAGCGATCGAGTTTCTTTCCGGTGTGCGCCGCGATCGAATCCGCCGGATCGATCTCGCTTTCGCGCTTGATGCCTTCCGGCGTGAACTCGTAGTACCAGGCGAAGGCGATCCAGAACGGAAAACCGATGATCGCCGCGATGACGATCCAGCGCACGACCCACTCGGCAATGTGGAAAAATGGAAATACCTGCGTGGCGACCTGCACCGCCAGCCACGCGCCGGCGGCGTACAGCACCGCAGCGCGGTAGACGTTGCGGCGCCTGAGTTCGGCGAAGAACGAGGGCTTTCCGCTCATCGCGAGTCCCCATGCGTCGACAACGCTTTCGCCTGCTCGCCTGCACGCGCCGCTGCCTCGGCCGCTTGCGGCAGCGTCACCTTGAACTCGATCTTCGCCAGTTGCTCCGGTGCCTTGCCGATCTCGCGCATGAACGGCAGCCAGCGCGGATCGTTGTGAAGGCTCGCAAACATCGGATCGGTGCCGAGCTCGACGAGACCGGTGTCGTGATAGGCGACCGCCTTTTTTAGCCACTCGAACGCACGGTCCGGCTCGCCGCGGAACGCCGCGACGTAGGCGATGTTGTACGCGCTGTCGGTTTCGTACTTGGCGATCAGCTCGCCCATCGACGCATCCGAATCGGCTTTCCGCCCGAGCGCATGCAGCGCCATGGTCGAGCCCATGAGGCGCCAGTTCTCTTCCGATTCCTGCTGGAACTCGGCGAGCGCCGCAGCCGGTTCGCCCTTGCGCAGCAGAAGCTCTCCGACATTGTACGTAGTGCCCACGCGGCCGGGGCTCAGGCGCAGCGCGACGCGGTAGCTCGAGATCGCTTCGTCGATGCGGCCCAGCCGCGCGTAGTCGTAGGCGAGACTGCCGTGCGCTTTCGGATTCAGCGGATCGCGCGCGACCGCGTACTGATCGAGCGTGGCTGCCTGCTCGAGCCGACCCAGGTTCTGCTCCAACCCGGACGCGACACTGATCGCGGCGATGTTACCCGGCTCGAGCGCCAGTGCCTGCTCGATGTGACGCGCCGCGGTGGCCGGGTCGTTGTCGTAATCGCTCGCGATGCGCCCGAGCATGAGCAGGGCGCCGACGTCCTTCGCGTCGATCTCCAGCGCGCTGTGGACCGCCGCGCGCGCCAACGCATAGCTCTCGTCGATCGGCTTGAGACCCTTGTTGGCCTGGGACATGTAGAGGCCGGCGATGCCACTCCAGGCATCGACGTACTCGGGATCGATGGCGAGCGCCTGCCGACGCGCCGCAATGGCCTCGTCGATACTCTGTGATGTGCCCTGGCGCGCCAGCTGGCGCGCCTGCAACTCCAGCGCATAGGCCTTCGGATCGGTCGAGCGAGCCTTCGGCGTGGCGCCGAGCAGCGTGAGTCTCAGCTCCTTCACTACCTCACCCGCGATCTCGTCCTGGATCTTGAAGATGTCGTCCAGCTTGCGATCCCAGGTCTCGGACCAGACGTGATAGCCGTCCACGGCGCGGATCAGCTGCGCCGTGATCCGCACCTGGTCGCCGGACTTGCGAACCGAGCCTTCGAGCACGTGCGCGACGAGCAGCGTGCGGGCGATCTCGGGGACCGGCGCGTTCTTGCCCTTGAACGAGAACGACGAAGTGCGCGCGGCCACGTGCAACTGCGGGATCTTGGCAAGCAGATTCAGGAGCTCTTCGGAGATGCCGTCGGAAAAATACTCCTGGTCCTTGCCCGACGACATGTCCACGAACGGCAGCACCGCGATCGAGTGCTCCGCGACCACGGCTTCCTCATTGACGCCGTGGCGCAACACGAAGCGGTCGGTCACCAGCAGCACCACGGCAATCGCCAGCACGCCGATGATCGCGAAATCGAGCTTGCGGCCGGTGTGGTGCGCGATCGATTCGTGGGGCTCGACCTCGGCCTCGCGCTTGATCCCTTCCGGCGTGAACTCGAAGAACCAGGCGAAGGCGAGCCAGAACGGGAATCCGATCGCCGCCGCGACCAGAAACCAGCGCGTCGCCCATTCCGGCGCGCCGACGCTTGACCCCAGTTGCGCGATACCCTGCGCCAGTGCCCAGATCGCGCCGACGTAGAGCACCGCGGCACGAATCACGTTGCGGCGCTTGAGCTCGGCGAAGAACGAGGACTTGCCGCTCATCGCTTCTCCGCCTTCTTCGCCTCGGGTCCACTCATCGCCGCAGCGGATGTTTCGCCATCGGGCAGCGTCACCTCGAACTCGATCTTCGCCAGCTGGTCCGGCGCCTTGCCGAGCTTGCGCAGGAACGCCACCCAGCGCGGGTCGGCGTGGATATTGCCGAACAGGTTTTCCGTCACGAGCTCGCCGAGGCCGGGGTCGTCATACCGGACCGCCTTGTCGAGCCATTCAAACGACTGGTCGGCGTCACCGCGATAGGCGTAGACGCAGGCGATATTGTACGGCGCCTCCTTTTCGTACTTCGCGATCAGCGCGGCCTGCGCGGCATCCGAGTCGGCTTTGCGTCCGAGGGCGTGGTAAGCCATCGGCAGGCCGACCATCTTCCACATCTCGCTCGTCTCGTGCGCGATTTCGGCCAACGCACCCTGCGCATCGCCTTTGAGCAGCAGCGAGTTGGCGATATCGTAGTGCGCGCCGCCACCGTCGGGACTCAGGTTCAGAACCGTGCGCACCGACCTGATCGCCGCATCGAACCGACCAGCCATGCGCTGGTGTAACCCCAGGTTGGACAGCGCCGACACGTTTACTGGATCGCGGCGCACGACGGCCTCGTCGAGCGCCAGCGCTTCGTCCAGGCGGCCCAGAGCGCCGACCAGCGCCGCGCAGTTGCGCAGCACGTCCGGATCGGTCGGATCGAGCGCCAGCGCGCGCTGGAGGTGCTGCGCGGCGCCGGCCAGGTCATTGTCACCGAACATCGCGATGAACCCGAGTCGTGCGTGCGCCGGCGCGAAGTCCGGATCCACTGTAACGGCTTTCATTGCCGCCTCGCGGGCGCGTTCGAAGCCGACCTGCACGCTTATCAGACCTTGGCTAACCTCGTGGACGAGGTTCGCAGCCAGGCCGACCCACGCCGGCGCGTAGCGCGAATCGGTCGCCAGAACCTTGCGGTATAGCGCGTCGGACTGCTGAAACGCCTCGGCGGTATTCCGCCGGCCGAGCTGGACGGCCTGCAGATACAGCGCATAGGCTTCGGGATCGGTCGTGCGCACCGTCGGTGCCGTGCCGAGCAGCGTGAGCTTGAATGTGACCTTGAGCTGCTTGACCACGTCGGCCGCGATCTCGTCCTGGATCGCGAAGATGTCGTCGAGCTTGCGGTCGTACGTCTGCGACCACAGATGCGTGTCGCTGCCGGCCCGGATCAACTGCGCCGTGATCCGCACAGCGTTGCCGGACTTGCGCACCGAGCCTTCGAGCACGTGCGCTACGTGCAGCGTGCGCGCGATCTCCGGGATGCCGGTTTCCTTGCCCTTGAACGCGAAAGACGATGTGCGCGCCGTCACCTGCAACTGCGGAATCTTCGCCAGCAGGTTCAGCAGTTCCTCCGAGATGCCGTCCGAGAAATATTCCTGCTCCTTGTCGCTGCTCATGTTGACGAACGGCAGCACCGCGATCGAGTGCTCGGCGCTTGGCACGTTGTCGGCATCCACACTCAATCCCGCGCCCTTGTGCCACACGAAGGTGTTCGTCAGCAGCAGCACGATCGCCACCGCCATGATCGCGATGATCCAGCGATCGAGCTTCTTGCCGGTGTGCGCAGTGATCGAATCGGCTGGATCGATTTCGCTCTCGCGCTTCAATCCTTCCGGAGTGAACTCGTAGTACCACGCGAAGGCGAGCCAGAACGGAAAACCGATCACGCCGGCGATCACGAACCAGCGTGTGCCCCAATCCGGCATGCCGAACGACGGACCCAGCTGCGCGATGCCTTGTGCGAGCGCCCAGATCGCCCCGGCGTAGAGCGCGCCCGCGCGGAGCACGTTGCGGCGCGACAGCTCGGCGACGAACGATCGCTCGCTCACCGGACGCGCTCCTTGCTTCCGCGCTGCCGCTGGAGCTTTGCCGGCAGCGGATGCGATTCGATCACGGTTTGCCGGGGGTCGCGGCTGGCCTGGGCGCCACGACCAGCCCCTCGGACATGCGAAAAACATTGCGACGCCGGAGTTCGGCGAACAGGTTGCGGCTCACGTCTTGTTCGCCTTCGCAGCAGGGACGGCCATCGCTTTCGCAGTCGTCGTCACGGGCAGGCCGACTTTCTTGCAGAACGCCGCAAAGCGCACATCGTCGCGGAAGCGCAGGATGAATGGATCGAACAGCAGGTAACTGATGCCGGGATCGCGGTTGCTCAAGGCACGGTCGAGCCATTCGAAAGTCTTGTCTGCGTCGTTGCGCAGCGCGTAGGTCTGGGCGATCTGGAATGCGCCAGCCGCGGCGTCCTGCTCGATCTGCGTCTTCAACGCCGCATCGGCTTCGGCACGGTCGCCACCGAGCTGCCGCGCGAGCGCAATCGCATCGACTTGCCAACCGACAGGTTCGTGTTGCGCGGCCTCGAGCGCAGCCTTGCCATCACCGAGCATGATCTCGATGATCGTAAGCTGGTAATGCATGCTGCCCGCGGTCGGTTGCAACTCGATCGACTTGCGGGCAGCCGTGGCGGCTTCGTCGAGCCGGCCCAGCGCGCGCAGATACTGGGCCAGCCAGTTGTGCGACCGCGCGTCGAGCGGATCGGTCGCGAGAGACTGCTGCATCAGTTCGATCGCCGGTTCAATTTGCCCGAGCGCGGCGAGATCGCGGCTCAGGTCGGCTTTTGCCTGACCGTCGTTCGGCGCCAACTGCACGGCACGGCGCGCAGCACGCTCGGCCCCGGTCCAGTCGAGATCGGCGGACAACAACAGGAACGATTGCGCCGCATACCCAGCCGCCAGGTCGGGATCGAGCTTCAGCGCGGTATCGACTGCAGCACGCCCCTGCGCATACATGTCCTGCGCCGCCGCGCCGTCGAGGAAAGCGGCGGCCAGTGATACCGCGGCGCGCGACAGTTCGGCCCAAGCCAGCGCATAGCGGGGATCAGCCTGGGTCGCGCGCGCATATTGCTCGATAGCCTTGCGGAAATCCGCCTCTCCGGAACGTGCGAAGAAGAACTTTCCCTGCAGATATGCCGCGTACGCGTCGAGGTTGCCGCTCGGCGGGCGGTCGGACTGCATCGGCGCATTCGCCTGCGGCAAGAGCTTCGCTTTCAAGGCGCTGGCAACGGCATTCGTGATTTCGTCCTGCAGCGTGAACAGGTCCCGGTACGGCCGGTCGTAGCGCTCGGACCACAGCGTGCTGCCATCGGCCGCGTTGATCAGCTCGGCGCTGATCCGCACGACGTCGCCGGCGTGTTGCACGCTGCCCTCGAGCAGGTGCGCCACGCCGAGTTTCATGCCGATCGTCTTGCTGTCGTCACGGCTGTCGCGAAACTGGAATGCCGAGTTGCGGCCGATTACCTTTAGTCCCTGCAGCCGCGACAGCGTGACGATCAACCCTTCGGAGAGACCATCGGAAAAATACTGCTGATCCTTGTCGCCGCTGGCGTTGGCAAGCGGGAGCACGGCGATGGAATTGTCCGGGACGGCTCCCCCCGGTTTCGACTCGGTCGGCCCGGACTGTGCCGCTGCACTCTCGCGGCGCGGCGTCAGCACGAAGCGGTCGAGCACGAAGCAGCCGATCGCCAGCAGCAGCAAGACAAAGATGGCGCGATTCATGCGCTGTCCGGTCTCGGGCGTGATCGACTCATCACGCTCCACGTCGCGCTCTCGTTTCAGGCCCTCGGGCGTCAACTCATAGACCCAGGCGAACACCAACACGGGCAACAGCCCGACGGCCAGCAGCACGACGACACTGCGCGGCAACCACTCCGGTGCACCGAACATCGGCAGCACCGTGCCGGTCACCTGAACGATCAACCAGGCGGCAACTAGGTAAAGCCCGGCCGTGCGGATGACATTGCGACGCTTGAGCTCGGCGAGGAAACCCCTGCTCACGACTTGTTCGTCCGCGTCATGGCCGCGTCCATCGCCTTCGCGGTCGTGGTTCCTGGCAGACCGACCTTCTTGCAGAACGTGGCGAAGCGCGGGTCGTCGCGGAAGCGCAGGATCAATGGATCGGTCAGCAGGTATTCGATACCGGGATCGCGGCTGCTCCAGGCACGATCGAGCCACTCGAAGGTCTTGTCGGCATCGTTGCGCAGGGCATGCACCTCGGCGGTCTGGTAAGGCGCCAAAGTGGCGTACCGCTTCATCATGTCATCGACGGCCGCGTCGGCGGCCACCGGATCGGCGCCAATCTGCAGAGCCAGCGTCACGGCAAAGTCGTGCCAGGGGCCGGGCGGTTCCTGTTGTGCGGCCGACATGGCCGCCGCCGCGTCGCCGCGCAGGATTTCGATGATCGTCAGCTCCTCGTGGACCGCGGTGCCGGTCGGTTGCAAGGCGATCGCCTTGACGATGGCCTGCCTGGCTTCCTCCTGTCGTCCGAGCGCCGACAGGTAGGTCGCGAGAAAGCTGTGCCAGCGCTGGTTCAGCGGGTCGGTCGCGAGCGCCTGATGCGTCAGCTCGATCGATTTTTCCGGCTGGCCGAGTGCAGCCAGAAGCTCGCCGAGGTTGAATTTGGCCTTGCCGTCGTTTGGCGCGAGTTCGAGAGCGCGGCGGTATTCGCGTTCGGCACCGGTCCAGTCGAAATCGGCGGTCAAGTGCACGAAGCCGAGCGCCCCGTGGGCTGCCGCAGAGTCGGGCGCCAGAGCGAGCGCCTTGTTGGCAGCCTCTCGTGCCTGTGCATAGATACCCTGTGCCGGCGCGCCTTCGAGGTAGCGCGCCGCCAACGTTGTCGCCGCCTGCGACAACTCGGCCCACGCCAGCGCATAGTCGGGGTCCATGCGAACCGCAGCCGTGAACTGCGTGATCCCTTCGCGGCTGTCTACTTCGGTGACGCGTGCAACGTGAAACTTGCCCTGCAGGAACGCGGTGTAGGCATCGAGATTGCCGCTTGGCGGGCGATCGCTCTGCACCGGCGCGCCGCTGCCGGTCAGCAGCTTGGCCTTGAGCGCATTGGCGACCTGCTTGGTGATGTCGTCCTGCAGCGCGAAAAGGTCTTTGTACGGCCGGTCGTAGCGCTCGGACCACAGCGTGCGCCCGTTCGCCGCGTTGATCAGTTCGGCGCTGACGCGCACGACATCGCCGACATGCTGCACGCTGCCTTCAAGCAGATGGGCAACGCCGAGCTTGTCGCCGATCGTGCGGCTGTCGTCCTTGCTGTCGCGGAACTGGAACGAGGAGTTGCGGCCGATCACCGTCAGGCCGTCGAACTGCGACAGCGCGATGATCAGGTTTTCCGACAGGCCATCGGAGAAGAACTGCTCATCCTTGGTGCCGCTCGCGTTGGCCAGCGGCAGCACCGCTATGGACTGCTCGTTGACCGCCGGCGCCGCGGGCGCAGTCGCCTGCTTCGCGGCTTCCTCGTGCGCTGATGTGACGAGGGCCGCCTCGCGCTTCGGAGCCAGCACGAACTTGTCGAATCCGAAAAAGGCCAGCGCGAGCACGAGCACCGCGATGATCATGTGATTCATGCGCTGCCCGGTGTCGGACATGATCGACTGCTCGGCCGGCACCTGACCTTCGCGCCGCAGCCCTTCCGGCGTGAGTTCGAACACCCAGCTGAAGATCAGGGCCGGCACGAAACCGAGCGCGAGCAGGAACAGCAGGGTGCGGGGAATCCACGCGGGCGCGTCGAGCATCGGCAGCACGGTGCCCGATATCTGGATGATCAGCCACGCTGCGACCAGGTAAAGGCCGGCCATGCGAAACACATTGCGGCGGCGCAATTCGTGGAAAAATCCACCTCGATTCTGCATGCAACCCTTCCCCTGCTTCACCACGCGCACCGGAAGGCGCGTGGCAAGCCCGATGGTAGCCGAAGGCAGGGCGTTTTGATAACGCGGATTGCCAAACAGAGCTGAATCGCCTTGTCGAGGTCGCCGGGCCACGGCAGGCCATGCGCGACGACCGTCGATTGGAGCGCGAACAGGGGAGCTCTCTGTGCGATCGAGGCGGCAATTTCCTCCGAAATATCCGGATCGACGTTCATGTGCCGATCGCCGCCATTCAGCTCACTTCAAAAAATCGGTCGCCGGCGCCTCATTGCGGCAGCGTCACCTCGAACTCGATCTTCGCGAGCTGCTCCGGCGATCTGCCGATCTTGCGCAGGAGCGGCAGCCAGCGCGGGTCGCTGCGGATCTTGTCGAACAGCGACTCGTAGACGATTTCCGAGAGTCCGCCGTCCTTGTATTGGACGGCCTTGTCGAGCCACTCGAACGCCCGGTCCGCTTCGCCACGGAACGCGTAGATATAGGCGATGTTGTAGGAAGCATCCTTCTCCAGCTTGGCGATCAGCGCAGACAGCGCGGCATCGGCTTCCGCCTTGCGCCCGACTGCGTAGTAGGCCAACGGCAAGCTGATCGCGCGCCATGTCTCGGACGATTCCGCCTCGGCCTCGACCAGCGCTCCGGCGGCATCGCCCTTCGCGAGCAGGCTGGCGCTGATCACGTTATGCGCGCCGTTATATTGCGGGCTCAGCGCAAGTGCCGCGCGCAGCGATGTAATCGCCTCGTCGTTGTGACGCGCGCGTGACAACAGGTCTCCAAGCCGATAGTGCACGCGTGCGCTGGCCGGGTCATGTGCGACCAGGTACCGCATGACCGTGATGCCCGCATCGACTTTCCCGGTGCTGGCGAGGAATACCGCGATGTTGTAGAGCGCGTCCGAGCTGGTCGGATCGAGGGACAAGGCTCGCTGGTAGTGCGCCGCGGCCGAGACGAAGTCGCCATCGTATACATCGGCGACCCGTCCCGCCACGGAATGCGCCGCCGCATCGTTCGGATCGAGCGCGAGCGCGCGCTCTACGGCGGCGCGTATCAGTGGCACTCCTTCCTCGGTCGATAGTTCGGAGGCCGCGGTCTGGCTGAAGTAGAGAAGCGCCTTCACATCCCAGGCACGCACTTCGCCGGGCACCACAGCGAGTGCCTGTTCGCACAGCGCCAGTGCCTGCTTGTTGCCGGCCGCGTTGTTCTGCGCCGCCAGCGCGTTCGCCTGCAGGATCAGCGGATAGATCCTCGGGTCGACGGGCTTTGCGGTCGGCACCGCACCGAGCAGCGTGATCCGGAGCTTGTCGACCACGGCCGCTGCGATGTCGTCCTGCACCTTGAAGATGTCGTCGAGCTTACGGTCGTAGGTCTCGGACCACAGATGCGAGCTGTCGCTGGCGCGGATCAACTGAACGGTGATGCGCACTTTCTCGCCGGACTTGCGCACGCTGCCCTCGAGCACCGCGGCGACGTGCAGCGCACGCGCAATCTCGGCGATCGGCGTGTCCTTGCCTTTGTACGAGAAACTCGACGTGCGCGCGATCACGCGCAGCTTCGGCACCTTGGCCAGCAAGTCCAGCAGTTCCTCGGTGATGCCGTCGGAAAAATATTCCTGGTCCTTGGCCTGGCTCAGGTCCTGGAGCGGAAGAACGGCGATCGACGGATCCTGGTCGATCGACGGAATCGACGGCGCGGCCGCGGTACCTGCCGCTGCCGCGCTGGTCGATGCGGCGCCGGCCGACGACGCGGGCCCCTTCGCCGCCGAAGCCACGTTGGCCTGATCGACCGCGCTGGCGATCTCGCGCGCATTGCGGCCCGGCGCGAGCACGAACTTGTCGACTATGAAATACGCGAGCGCGAGGACGAGCATCACCGTGATCGAGCGATCGATGCGCCGGCCTGTAACCGACGTGATCGATGCACTGCGGTCGACGGCGGACTCGCGCTTCAAGCCCTCCGGCGTCAGTTCGTAGATCCACGAGAACAGCAGCGTCGGCACGAAGCCGATCGCCAGCAGCGCCACGATGCTGCGCCCAATCCAGTCCGGCGCGCCGAACATCGGCAGCACCGTGCCGGCCACCTGCGTGATCAGCCACGCGCCGACGACGTACAGCCCGGCCATGCGGATGACGTTGCGGCGCTTGAGTTCCTCGAACAGCGACATCGGCTGGCCGGTTCCCCTGATTGGGCCAATCATGGCAGATTCGAGCCTTCGTGGTCACGGCCGCTACTCATGCGGCCGGCCGCCCTGCCTGAGGCCCGGATCCGGGCCTCATTCGACAGCCTTGTCAGCAGCCGTCGCGGGCAGGCCGCCACGCGAACATCTTGTAAACGCTTGGGCGATCCCCCTCGCACCGTTACAATTCACTATCCCCAACCCCATCAGGCCCGTTTGGTTGTGCATTCGGGCGCAGGCAAGCCTCACCCATGGAAAAAAGTTTCGATCCGAAGTCCCTCGAGGCGAAGTGGTACGCCCAGTGGGAGGCCAGCGGCCTGTTCGCGCCGAGCGGCGACGGCGAGCCGTACTGCATCCTGCTGCCGCCGCCGAACGTGACCGGCACGCTGCACATGGGCCATGCGTTCCAGATGACGATCATGGATGCGCTGATCCGCTACCAGCGCATGCACGGGCGGCGCACGCTGTGGCAGGGCGGCACCGACCACGCCGGCATCGCGACGCAGAAGATCGTCGAGAACCAGCTCGCGGCGCAGGGCAAGACCCGCCACGACCTGGGTCGCGAGAAATTCATCGAACGCGTGTGGGAGTGGAAGGCCGAATCCGGCTCGACGATCACCAGCCAGATGCGCCGCCTCGGCGCGTCGATGGACTGGTCGCGCGAACGGTTCACGATGGACGATGGCCTGTCGGCCGCGGTGCGCAAGGTGTTCGTGCAATGGTATAGAGATGGACTTCTATACCGCGGCAAGCGCCTTGTGCACTGGGACCCGGTGCTGATGACGGCCGTCTCGGACCTCGAAGTCAACAACGAGGAAAAGGACGGCTCGCTGTGGATGATCCGCTATCCGGCCAGCGATGGCGGCGAAGGCGTTGTCGTGGCGACGACGCGGCCGGAAACGATGCTCGGCGACGTCGCCGTGGCCGTGCATCCGGCGGACGAGCGCTACACGGCGCTGGTCGGCAAGACGCTGACGCTGCCTTTGACCGGCCGCGAAATCCCGGTCATCGCCGACGACTATGTCGATCGCGAGTTCGGCACCGGCGCGGTCAAGATTACGCCGGCGCATGACTTCAACGACTGGCAACTCGGCGCGCGGCACAAGCTCGGGCCGCTCGTGGTCATGACGCTCGATGCGAAGATCAACGACAACGCGCCGGAAAAATATCGCGGCATGGACCGCTTCGCCGCGCGCAAGGCGGTGCTCGCCGATCTGGACGCGCTCGGCCTGCTGATCGAAACGAAGAAACACAAGCTCACCGTGCCGATCAGCCAGCGCACCGACGCCATCATCGAGCCGATGCTGACCGATCAGTGGTTCCTCGACCTGACGTCGGACACGCGCGTCGATGGCAAGCCCGGTCCAGGCGGAAAGAAGGCGATCACCGAGCCGGCGCTCGATGCCGTGCGCAGCGGCGAGGTCAGGTTCGTTCCGGAAAACTGGAGCACGACCTATACACAGTGGCTCGACAACATCCAGGACTGGTGCGTGAGCCGCCAGTTGTGGTGGGGCCATCGCATTCCGGCCTGGTACGACGAGGCCGGCAATATTTTCGTCGGCGAGGACGAGGCCGACGCGGTCGCGCACGCAAGCGTGAAACCGGTCGGCACATTGCGCCGCGACGAGGATGTTCTCGACACGTGGTTCTCGTCGGCGCTGTGGCCATTCTCGACGCTTGGCTGGCCGGCGAACGGTCCGGTAACTGAGGACGGAAAGATCGTCGCGAATTGGCCGGCCGATCGGGTATACCTGCCGAGCGCGGTTCTCGTCACCGGTTTCGACATCATCTTCTTCTGGGTCGCGCGCATGGTCATGGCGACGCAGTACTTCACCGGCAAGGTGCCGTTCCGCGAGGTCTACATCAACGCGATCGTGCGCGATGCCGAAGGCCAGAAGATGTCGAAGTCCAAGGGCAACACGATCGATCCGATCGACCTGATCGACGGCATCAGCCTCGATGACCTCGTGCAGAAGTCGACCGGCTCTCTGCTGATTCCGCAGGTGCGCGAGAAAGTCGAAAAGCGCATCCGCAAGGACTATCCCGACGGCATCCCGGCGGTCGGCGCCGACGCGCTGCGCTTCACGTTCGCGGCGCTGGCAACGTACGGCCGCACGATCAACTTCGATCTCAAGCGCGCCGACGGCTACAAGAATTTCTGCAACAAGCTGTGGAATGCGGCGCGGTTCGTGTTGATGAACACGTCTGCTTCCCCTCTCCCATCGGGAGAGGGTGGCGCGGCAGCGCCGGGTGAGGGTACGGTCGACTTAGCGACTTCCAAATCCGATCGTTCAACCGACACCGAACCCTCATCCGGCCCTTCGGGCCACCTTCTCCCGAAGGGAGAAGGAAGAACCGAAGCGGAAAAGTGGATTTTGACTCGTTTTTCAACGACGCTCGCCGAAGTCGAAAAGCAGATCGCGGTCTATCGTTTCGACCTGGCCGCCCAGGCGCTGTACGAATTCACCTGGAACGAATTCTGCGACTGGTTCGTCGAACTGACGAAGCCGGCCTTGAGCGGCAGCGACCAGGCTACTGCCGACTCGACGCGCCACACGCTGCTGTTCGTGCTCGAAGCGCTGCTGCGCGCGCTGCATCCGATCATTCCGTTCATCACCGAGGAAATCTGGCACGAAGTTGCGCCGAAGCTCGGCATCGGCGGAGACTCGATCGCTACCCAGCGCTACCCGCTCGCTGGCGAGCTGCCTCAGGACGCCGCCGCCACGGCGGAAATCGAATGGCTCAAGTCCGTCCTTACCGGCATCCGCCGTATCCGCAGCGAAATGAACATCGCTCCTGGCAAGCCGATTCCACTGCTGTTTGCAAGCGGCACGGACAGCGATCGCGCTCGCACCAGCAAGTTCGGCGCACAAATCGAGTTCCTTGCGCGCACCGAATCGCAACGCTGGCTCGAAGCGGCCGAGGCCGAACCGGCCTCGGCGACTGCCATCGTTGGCGAAATGAAAATCCTCATTCCGCTGGCTGGCCTGATCGATGTCGGCGCGGAGAAGTCGCGGCTGGTGAAGGAGATCAAGCGCATCGAGGGCGAGATCGCCAAGTGCAAGGGAAAATTGTCGAACGCGAATTTCGTGCAGAACGCGCCCGCTGAGGTCGTCACGCAGGAGAATCAGCGCCTCAAGGATTTCGACGCCGCGCTTGTGGCGCTGAACGAGCAGCTCAAACGGCTCGAGAACCTGTAGCCCGCGATTTCCGCCGCGTACGTCTGGGCACGCAGCAGCGAGAGCGTTACCAGAGCTTTTCCATGGCATTACCAAAGAGACTCGATGCGGGCGTTGGGGTGCGTAAACTCACCCCAACCTTCCGCAGGTCAGAAACAGGATTTTGGCGATGGACTCCGATCTGAAAGCGACTCGAAACCAGCTCATCCGCGACGTCCTGCTGCTGCAGGTCAAGCTGCTGCTCGGCGCCGCCCGCGACCTCGCCGTGGTTCCGGTGACGCTGGCCGCCGCCCTGCTCGACCTGATCCTGTCGAAGAGCCAGCCTCCGCGCTTCTTCCATCAGGTACTGCGCCTGGGCGAACGCAGCGACCAGTGGATCGATGTGTGGTCGGCGGCACGCCATGAGTCCGAGCAACGCGGACCGGTCGACTCGATTCTGGCCAGCGTCGAAGAGGTTGTGCGCGACCCAAAGGTCGGCGCGCAGCGCGCCCGCGTGCTCAAGCGCTGGGCCGAACGTCAGATGGCACGTGCCCGGCAGCGGATCAAGACCGACTCGCACTCGACCGACATCGTCGAGACAAAGCCCGATAAAGATATGTAAGGTCGCCCCTCGCCCTTCAGTATTCCGGCAGCTGCAACTCGAGCGCCATGACGATCGCATCCTCGCGGCCGCGCTTGCCCGGGTAATAGTTCGGACGACGGCCGATTTCGTTGAAACCGATGCGGTCATACAAAGTGATCGCGCGCGGATTCGACGGACGCACCTCCAGGAACATCCGTTCGGCGTGGTGCCAGCGCGCCAGATCGATCATGCGCCGGACCATGCGTGTGCCATGGCCCTGGCCGTGTTGCTCCGGCGCGATGCAGACGTTCAGCAGGTGCGCCTCGGAGGCCGCGACCGACAGGACGCTGTAGCCGATCACCTGCGTCGGCAGCGCCAGCACCCAGCACTCGTAGCCGGCGCGCAGGCAGTCGCGAAAAATCCCGAGCGTCCAGGGAAAGTCGTATGCAGCCGTTTCGATCGCGACGACACTCTCGAGATCCTCGAGTCGCATCGCCCGCATTGCCGGGATATCTTCCTTCAGGATCGCGACCATCGCGCTACCTAGCCTCGGCGCGCAACCGTCGCGCCAGTGGTTTGATCGCTTGCCACAGCGCGCGCCTGGCCGGCGCGCCTGCGAGCAACTCCTGCGGCTCGGCGCAGACGGCAATCGTGGCCTGATTCTGCTGCGTCAACGACAACTGCGCGGCGCAGGCCCGCGCGGTCGCTGAACCGACAAACAGATAGCAGGGTACGTCGGGCAACGCGGGCAGAGTACCGTCGGCCGCCATCTCGATCCATGTCAGCCGCGCCGCGGCAGTGCCGAGCGCGCGCGGCAGCTGCGCGAACAGGCGCGCGAGCCGCAGCTCGACGCGCGCGCCGCGCGCGCACACGGCAACCACGTTGGCGGCCGCCGCACCGGCGCTTTCGCCGCCTGCAGCCGTCGGAGCGGGCGCCGCGGCCGACGCTACGCCGCTTACACCACGCAGCTGATAGACATCGACGCCCATCGCTGCGAGTACCTGCAAGCGGCGGCCCTCATCCAGCATGCGTTTCACCCTCGAGTGCGACAAGGTCACGATAAAACGCGGCAAACACCTTGTCGACTGCGCTGCCGAAGGCCTTGGCCGTAGCATCGAGCGTGGCATCGGCCGCGAGGACTTCGGCGTGATAGTCCTGTTCGATCAGCGGTTCGCCGGAGTCCTGTTCGACACGCATCTCTATCGCGACCGACACGGTGTACGTCCCGCCGTTGCCGCTGCGCTCGTAGCGCCGGATCGTGCCATGAATGCGCAGCGCCTGCGTGCTCGCCGGCAAGCGATCGGTCACCAGTCCGGAAATCCCGGACTCGCGCAACATGACGACCAGCCGCGACTGCAGCGCATGGGCCGGCGGGTCGCTCCACAGTTGATAGTGATACGTGCGCAACGCATTGCCGTCGGCCGCGACCGTATAGATCAGCGACTGCTCGGCATACACGCCCTCGGCGCCGAACACTTCGACCTCGATCGGCAGCAGCGACAGCGGCTTGTCGGCATGCGGCAAGGCCGCCGGCGCGGGCAGACGGAAGTAAGTGATGTCGGGCACCGGCGGCGGCGAACAGCCGGCGAGCGCGACCGCGCATGCAATGAGGGTTGCGGCAAGTTTCATCGATCCGAGCCTCATTGATTCGGGAATCATTGGTCCGGCTCCAGCTTGTCGGCCTTCGGCGCGAGCAACAGGCTGTTCGGATGCTTGCGGATTTCGTGGCTGAATTCGTCGAAGTTGCGGCTGGCCACGGCCAGGTGCTGGGTGATCGAATCGATGCGGCCGGACAGCGCCGCGAGAGTCGCGCGCAGATCGCTGACAGCGTCGCGCACGCCGGGCCGGTTTTCGCGCACGACACTGTCGACCTGTTCGAGCACGTCCTTGAGCTGATCCTGAGTCGCGCGCAAGTCGTGGCTCAAATCGCGCACGTTGACCAGGATCGCCGACACCGCGGCGCGGTTTTCCTGCTTGAGGAGGTCGTCGAGCGAATCCGACGCCGAGTTCAGGCGATGCAGCAGCTGCCTGGACTGTTCGACGAGTTCCGGCGTGTTCTTGTCGATCACGCTGGCGATCGAATCGACGTGCTGCGACAGGTTCTTGATCAGCGGCGCGATCTGGTCCCGCGTAAGCTCGGTCAGTTGCGAGGCGAGCTCATTCACCGCCGAGAAGATGTCGACCAGTTCGGTGCCCTTGAGCTCGCTGCCCGCCGGGGCGATTTCCTTGCTGCTGCCTTCGCTGATGCCGATGGCGACGTCGGCGAGCAGGCCCGTGGCGGTCAAGCGCGCGAGGCTGTCTTTCGGAATCGGCCAGTCGCGACGCACGTCGAGCTCGACCTTGTAGCGGATCGCGCGTTCGCCGTTGGGCCGGACCTCGCGTTCGGGTTCGATCGCACCGACCTGGCCGATGCGGTAACCCTCGTAGAATACCGGCGCCCCAAACCGCAGGCCGGTGACGTTGTGATAGTGCGTGTAGTAGCTCGTGCTGACGCCGCTTCGCCCGGTGATCAGCGCGAGCGCGACGATCAGCAGCACGAACGCCACCGCGACAACGCTGCCGACGAGCACGTAGTTCACATTGTCACGTTTCACCAACTACCCCCGGATCGGCGTTTTGCCTGCTTGACCGCAAGAATAAAAGATTGAACCACGGAGAACACGGAGAACACGGAGAGAGCAACAAAGTGCCGTGTCAGCAGCGCATCCGCTCTTTGCTCAAGTGTTCCCCAATCGCTTTCCCTGACCGCTGAAAACAGGTGCAATCCTACCCTCAAACACCCTTCTTCTCCGTGTTCTGCGTATTGTCCTGCGTCGTTCAGACACTTGCCTTGATCCACGGCCTACGCCGCCTCTTCCTCGGTCAGGCGCCGCAGATATGCATCCGCATCAACCTGGATCTCGCGCGGACGGCGGTTCAGAAGATCCTGGATGCGCTCGTTGTCGGCATGCCGCACCGCGTCGACCATCCCCGTCATCAGCACCTCGCCCTGGTCGAGCACGGTAATCGTATCGGCAATCTTGAACGCGCTCTCGAGTTCGTGTGTCACCACGACGATCGTCATGCGCAACGCGTCGCGCAGGCGCAGGATCAGCTCGTCGAGTTCGGCCGAGACGACCGGATCGAGTCCGGCCGACGGTTCGTCGAAGAACAGCAGCTTCGGGTCCATGACGATCGCCCGCGCCAGCGCCGCGCGCTTGATCATGCCACCGGAAAGCTGGCTCGGCATCAGGTCCTGGAAGCCGCCGAGGTTGACGACCTCGAGCTTGATGCGGCTCATGATGCGGATCGTATTTTCGTCCAGCTTCGTGTGTTCGCGCAACGGCAGCGCGACGTTGTCGCCGACGCTCATCGAAGTGAGCAACGCTCCACCCTGGAACGACACGCCGATCTGCCGGCGCACCGCGAGCATCTCGCGCTCGCTGGCATTGCCGACATCGACGCCGAGCAACCGGACTGTTCCGCTGCGCGGCTTGTGCAGACCGAGCAGATGGCGCAAAAGTGTACTTTTACCAGAGCCCGACCCGCCCATGATGACGCGGATCTCGCCGGCATTCACGTTGAAGTCGACACCCTGCAAAATCCGGCGGCGGCCGTACCAGGCTTCGAGTTTTTCGACTTCGATGAGCGGCGTGGCGATGTTCAAGCTGCAGTTCCGCTGGGGCACGAGGGCTGAGGGCTGAGGGCCGAGGGCCGAAAAGATGGCGACCTGCTTCGGACAATCTTTGGCTCTGGTCTTGTGATCTTGTGCATGCTCAATTCGCCGTTGCCGCGAAACCAGTGTGATCCTGCTTTTCAGCCCTCAGCCCTCGGCCTTCGGCCCTCAGCTTTATCTATTCAGGAAAAACGAAAAAATCATGTCCACCACAATGATGTACGAAATCGAAAGCACGACCGCGCGCGTCGTCGCACGCCCGACGCCCTCGGCGCCACCGGTGACGGAAAAGCCGGTGCTGATGCCGATCAGGCAGATCAGCACCGCGAACACGAACGCTTTGGAAACGCCCTGCCAGACGTCGCCGGGTGTCAGCAGCGACAATGTCTGCATGATGTAGGCGGCCGGTGTGATGTTCAGCGCCGGCGACGAATACAGCGCGGCGCCGCTGATTGCGACGACGTCGGCCAGGATCGTCAGCACCGGCAACATCACCAGCATCGCGAGCAGGGCCGGCGCGGCGAGGTAGCGCACCGGATCGATGCCGATCGTGGCGAGCGCGTCGACTTCCTGCGAGACGGTCATCGAACCGATGCGCGCGGCCAGAGACGAACCCGAACGGCCGGCCACGAGAATCGCGGTGATCAGGGCGCCGAACTCACGCGTGACCGACTTGGCCACGGCGACGACGACCTGCGACTGCGCGCCGAATTCACCCAGCGCGGCGATGAACTGGATGCCGAGCATGATCCCGATGGTCATCGCCAGCAGGACCACGATCGGCAGCGCGTCGACGCCGATCTGGCGCATCTGCTCGGCGACTGCGCGCAACCGCAGCGGCTGGCCGCGGCGCCAGCCGATTGCAGCAAAGTATAGACTTTCAAAAAAAAGCATCGCCGCATGGCCAATGCCGGACAGCGAGTGCGCCGTCGCACGGCCGAGGTTTTCCAGCGGGCGCGTGATCGCGTTCATGCGCAAGGCAAAGCAGAAAGATCGAACCACGAAGAACACGAAGGAAAAACGACGTCTTCCTTCAAGACACCTTCGTGCCGCAAGCCGCGATGGCGTTTACTGCTGCTCATGCCGGTTCGGCGCCAGCGCAGGGAACGAACTGCCAGATGCTCAAGATGTGCGGGACCGTCTTGAACCAATGCTCCGGCTTTCCTTCGTGTTCTTCGTGGTTCATTCTTTCGCACTGACCTCGCCCCTGAGTAAGCTAGCCGGCGCGCGCCGCGTCGAGGTCCGGGAAGATCGGGAACACCCGGTCCAGCCGCGCGAGTTGCAACACGGCCATGACCGCCTTGCTGACGCCGACCAAGCCGAACTGCTGGCCCTTGCTGCGCGCGTTCTGCAGGCCTTCGACCAGCGCGGCAATGCCGGACGAGTCGATGTAGCTGACCTCCGACATCTCGACGCCGACCTTGCCGGTCGCGCCGAGCGCCGTCAGGATCGCCTTGCGCACTTGCTGCGACCAGGAAAGATCGACCTCGCCGCGCAGGCGTACGACGACATAGTCGCCGACTGTTTCGCTGACGCATTCGTTGTTCACGTGTTCGTCTCCGTATCTCCGTCGCTGTGCAGGCGCTTGCGCATGCGCAGGACATTCCCCTTGCCGTCCGTCCCGGGTTCGAGTTGCCAGTCGTCCATCAGTGCGCGTATGAACGGCACGCCCAACCCACCGGGGCGGCAGTCGCCGAGATCGCGCGATGTGATCTTCTCCGGATCGACGGCCGGCGCTTCGTCGCGCAGTTCGAACGCAAGCATATCGCGCTCGCGCGTCAGGCGCAGCGTGATCTTGTCGTCGCAGTTGCCGCAATAGGCGTGGCGGATGATGTTGGTGCAGGCCTCGTCGACGGCAAGCACGAGGCGATCTCGCAGTTCAGGACCAACGCCCTGCGTATCGAGCGCTTCGCGCAAACGCGCGCGGACCCGTCGCAATTCCTCGGCGCGCGCCGGGAAAGGCAGGTCGAGCAGAATCTGCGCGGCGGTTCCGCGCGGCTCTTGCAGCAGCAGCACGGTTGTGTCGTCGGCCAGCTGCATGCGCTTCAAATCGCCGATCAGGGCGCGCAGCCGCGGTTCGGGCGCTAGGCCGGTATGGCGCGCGATCATGTCGCGCAGTCCTTCGTTGCCGATGCGCTGCTGGCCGGCCTCGCGCGCGTCGATGGCGCCATCGGAGAAAAAGTACAAGGCATCGTCGCCGAGCGTGAGCCGGCGCTCGCCATAGTCGATATCCGGCAGGATGCCGAGCGGCGGTCCGTCGGCGATGAACGTCTCGAATCCTTTCGCGCCCTGCAGCAGTGCCGGCGGAAATCCCGCGCTGGCAAACACCACGCTGCCATCGTTGCGATCGTATTGCCCGACCAGCGCGCAGACGAAACGGCCCTCGTTGAGCGTCTGGCAGCTCTCGTTGTTGGCGCGCGCGAGCCACTGAGCCGGCGCCAGCCCGTCCTTGCCGGACCAGCGCAACAAGCTGGCGACGCGCACCATCAGGAACGCGGCGTCGAGGCCCTTGCCGGAGATGTCGCCGATCACGAACGCGATGCGCCCGTCCGGCAGGTCGAAATAGTCGTAGAAGTCGCCGGAGATCTCATGCGCCGGCAGGTTGATGCCGATCAGGGGGAACTTGCCGCGCCGCCGTTTGGGCAGCAGCATCTTCTGCATGCGCCGTGCGAGATCCAGCTCGCGGCGTATGCGCTGTTGCTCGACCAGGCTGTCGACCAGGCGCGCGTTGTTGATCGCCAGCGCTGCCGGTGCCGCGACTGTCTCGAGCAGCACGGCGTCCTCGATCTCGAACAGGCCGCCGCCACGGCGGTTGATGACTTCGATCGCGCCGATCGGACCTTCGCCCGTAGTCAGCGGCACGCAGATGATCGAACGCGTGACGAAGCCGGTCTCGGCATCGACGCGCACGTTGACGCGCGCGTCGGTCTGCGCATCGCGGACGATCTGCGTGGTGTTCTGCGCGACCGCCCGACCGATGATGCCCTGCCCGACTTCGAGCTTGAGTCCGACGATGTCGACCGGGCCGACGCACAGGCGGCACTCGATCAAGCCGCTGACCGGGTCGACGAGAAACATCGACGCCGCTTCGGCCTGCATGAAATCGGCGATACGGCCCAGCGCCATCGACAGCGTCTTGCCCAGGTCGGTCGACAGTGCAAGCGCCTGGACGAGTTCGGCAAGGAAGTCCAGGGCGCGGCGTTCGTCGACGCCATCAGGCACGGGCGAAGCTCCGCGCGGCGCCGCGTTCACGGCTGCGGGTGTTGCTCGACCGGCGGCGGCGGCTGTCCGTGCCGGGCACGCCGCTGGCGCAGCCCCCAAAGCGTCAGCACCGGTCCTGAAAGCGCGTAAAGCGCGGCGATCGCGAACAGCATCCGCGCCGGATTGATTGCCAAGGCAACGAGGATCAGCACGACGACGAGTATCCAGGCGAACGGGACACGGTCCGAACGCGGCCAGGTCTTGAAGCTGAAATAGCGGAAGCGGCTGACCATCAGCAGGCCGGTGACGATCGCGACGACCGGCGTGACGAACTGAACGTCCGAACCGGACCAGCGCAAGTCGTCGACCGCCCAGAGATACGACATCGCCAGACCCGCGGCGGCCGGGATCGCCAGGCCCTGGAAATAGCGTTTGTCGGCGATGCCGGCCTGCGTATTGAAGCGCGCGAGGCGCAGCGCACCGCAAGCCGCGAAGATGAACGCCGCGGCCCAGCCAACCTTGCCCCAGGCCGGGCCATACTCTTTCAACGAAGCCAGCGACCACAGGTACAGCACCAGCGCCGGAGCCACACCGAAGCTGACGAGATCCGACAACGAGTCGTACTGAACGCCGAATTCGCTTTGCGTGTTCGTCAGCCGCGCGACGCGGCCGTCGAGGCCATCGAGCACGCCGGCGATGAAGATCGACACGACGGCATCGGTGTAGAAGCCCGAAATCGCGGCGATGATCGCGTAGAAGCCGGCAAATAGCGCTCCCGTCGTGAAAAGGTTCGGCAGGAGGTAGATGCCGCGGCGCGGCTTGGTCGG
>DASSGP010000267.1:0-2688 GCA_035693405.1 Rudaea sp.
CGACCCCGAACTGCGAGCCGTATTCCTAAGTTTGGCGTCCCTCGCCGAGAAATCTTCTTCCGAATCGGAACAGTAATCGAACTGTAATCGATTGCCGTCACGATGTCCGTGACGGCGGTCGAAACTTTACATTGCCTGGGCAGGATGGGCGTACGAAATCGGCGCCTTGGCCGGATCGTCGAAGCTGACTTCTTCCCAGGCATTGCTGTTGGCAAGCAGTTCGCGCAGCAGCTTATTGTTGAGCTCGTGGCCGGACTTGTGGCCGAAGAACGCGCCGATCAGGCTGTGACCCAGCAGATAAAGGTCGCCGATCGCGTCGAGAATCTTGTGCTTGACGAACTCGTCCTCGTAACGCAGGCCGTCTTCGTTGAGCACGCGGTAGTCGTCGAGGACGATCGCGTTGTCCATCGAACCGCCGAGCGCGAGATTCTTTTCGCGCAGCATTTCGATGTCGCGCATGAAACCGAACGTGCGCGCGCGGCTGACTTCCTTGACGAACGAGGTGGTCGAGAAGTCGATCTCGGCGCTGGACGTGCGCCGGGTGAAAATCGGGTGGTCGAAGTCGATCGAGAAACCGACCTTGAAGCCGTCGAACGGCTCGAAGCGCGCCCACTTGTCGCCATCGCGGACGATGACTGGCTTCTTGATGCGCACGAAGCGCTTCGGAGCAGCCTGTTCCTCGATCCCGGCCGACTGCAGCAGGAAAACGAACGGACCCGCGCTGCCATCCATGATCGGCACTTCGGGCGCCGAAAGGTCCACGTACGCGTTGTCGATGCCCAGACCGGCGAGCGCCGAGAGCAGATGTTCGATCGTGGCAATACGCACGCCATCCTTGATCAGGGTGGTCGACAGCCGGGTATCGCCGACGTTCTCGCAGCAGGAACGGATTTCGACTGGTTTGGCTAGATCCACACGACGAAAAACGATGCCCGTATCAACCGCGGCAGGGCGTAAGGTCATGTAAACTTTTTCACCGGTGTGAAGGCCAACACCGGTCGCGCGTATCACATTCTTGAGCGTACGCTGTCTGATCATCTTTTTTATTTCCCCTGGGGGCAGGAGGGTGCAAAACGCGCCGAATCGTAACACAGGGTAAACGGCGAGAGAAGTAAACCGATGTAAGAACCCCACAGACTGTCGCTTTTACGCAACATACGGGGCGTAGGAGATGGGCGTGTGGATTTGCGGGAAATCATCGGGGGTTGCCAACCAGCGCGCGGCTGCGCCGCCGCGCGCTTTCTTGGATCAGCCTGGCGAAAGGTGGTTCGCTATGGCGCCTCAGTCGGCCTGCCGCCGCAGGAACGCAGGGATGTCCAGATAATCGACCGGGGTATCGATAGCCGGCTGAGCCCGTTGCGTGGCCTCGACCGGTGCCCGTGCCGTGGCGCGTGCGGGCTGGGTATAGTCCGGCAGCGGAACGTTGTCCGTGCCGGTGCGCAGCACGATCCTCGGCCGTTCGAGCTTGGGCGCATCCTCGCGCCGAAGCGCCTGACGGCCGGCGGCACGATTCAGGCCGGTGGCAACCACGGTCACGCGGACGTCATCCTGCATTTCCGAATCGAGCGCGCTGCCGACGACCACGGTCGCATCTTCCGACGCGAACTGGTGGACGACCTGGCCGATCTCGTCGAATTCGCGCATCGTCAGGTTCGGGCCGGCCGTGACATTGACCAGGATGCCGCACGCGCCGGACAAGTTGACGTCCTCGAGCAACGGATTGTTGATCGCGGCCTCGGCGGCTGCGACCGCGCGGTCGTCGCCACGGGCGGTGCCGCTACCCATCATCGCCATGCCCATCTCGGACATGACCGTGCGCACGTCGGCGAAGTCGACGTTGATCAGGCCCGGTCGCGTGATGAGGTCGGCAATGCCCTGCACCGCGCCGAGCAGCACGTCGTTGGCCGACTTGAAGGCCGACAACAGCGTGACGTCGCGGCCGAGCACGGTAAGGAGCTTTTCGTTCGGCACCGTGATCAGTGAGTCGACGTGCTGCGACAGGTCCTCGATGCCCTTGAGCGCGACCTGCATGCGCCGGCGGCCTTCGAACGGAAACGGCTTGGTGACGATCGCGACCGTCAGGATGCCGAGTTCCTTCGCCAGCTGCGCGACGACCGGCGCCGCGCCGGTGCCGGTGCCGCCGCCCATGCCGGCGGTGATGAACACCATGTCCGTACCCTGCAGCATCTCGACGATGCGCTCGCGGTCTTCGAGCGCCGATTGGCGGCCGACTTCGGGATTGGCCCCCGCGCCAAGTCCCTTGGTCACATTGCCGCCGAGTTGCAGCGTCAACTTGGCGCCGCACATCTTCAGTGCCTGGGCATCGGTGTTGGCGCAGATGAAATCGACGCCGTCCACCATTGAATTGACCATATGCGCGACTGCGTTTCCGCCACCGCCGCCGACACCGATCACCTTGATCACCGCATTGGGCGCGAGTTTTTCGACGAGTTCAAACATGTTCCCTTACCTCCGCTAGGTGGTACTACTATCTCGTTTTCGTTCACCGCCGACGTCATCCACGACGCCGCCGGCATTTGGGCAGGCGCATGCCCTGTTGCTCGGCCCGTTTAAGAGCCGGGTCCGTTTCGGACCGTGTCGCGCTTTCCGTGCGCAACAAATCTTTTCTTTCCCTTCTCCCCTCGGGAGAAGGTGCCCTGTCTTTCCCTTCTCCCTCCGGGAGAAGGT
>DASSGP010000268.1:0-3736 GCA_035693405.1 Rudaea sp.
GGCACGCACGCCGAGTTGATAGGCCGCGACAGTTACTACGCGGCACTGCATCGCCTGCAGTTTCGCGACAACGGACACTAGGCGACCTGCCCGATGTCCGTCGATGTCGTATTGACCAGCACGCTGACCTGTCCGCACTGCGGGCTGAAGTCGGTCGAGACGATGCCGGTCAACGCCTGTATTTATTTTCACGACTGCCCGGGCTGCGGTGCTCTGCTGCGTCCGCGTCCGGGAGATTGCTGCGTTTTCTGTTCGTACGGGTCGGTGCCTTGTCCGCCGATCCAGACGCAAACGGATTGCTGTCGTCCGGCCGGCTGATGTTCAACGAGAGCGAACTCAGGCAGATTTGGTATGGCGGCCGCATGGCTCCATGGGTGCTGCGCGCTCTGGCGGCTCTGTATGCCCTGCTCGCAGGCCTGCGGCGCGGTCTGTATTCTGCGGGGCTGCTTTCGCAGACGCGCCTCCCAGTGCCGGTCATCGTCGTCGGCAACATCAACGTCGGTGGCACCGGCAAGACCCCGCTGACGATCGCTCTGGTCGGAGCGCTGCGCGCGCGTGGCTTCAACCCGGGTGTCGTCAGCCGCGGCTACGGCGGCAGCGCAAGAGGGCCGCTCCTCGTCGATGCGAACAGCGAACCGCGCATCGCCGGCGACGAAGCCTGTCTGATCGCGCAGGCGACGCAAGCGCCAGTTGCCGTCGGACGTGATCGCGGGTCTGCTGGAAGCACGCTGCTCGAAGCAGCGCGCTGCGACGTGCTGATCGCCGACGATGGATTGCAGCATTATAAACTTTGCCGCGATGTGGAAATTTGCGTAATCGACGGCGAGCGCCGGTTCGGCAACGGCCGTTTGCTGCCGGCTGGGCCGTTGCGCGAACCGGCCAGCCGGACTGCCGCATTCGGCTTCCGTGTCTGCAACGGCGGGGTCGCGCACGCAGGCGAGGTTGCGATGACGTTGCGCGGCGATGACGCTGTTGCACTGACCGCCCCGGCGCGGCGACGCAAGCTCAGCGACTGGCTGGACCAACGCGTTCATGCCGTGGCCGGCATTGGCAATCCGGCGCGGTTCTTCGCCGGGTTGCGTGCCGCTGGCATCGACATCGTCGAGCACGCATTTGCCGACCACTTTGCCTATGCGGCGGCCGACCTCGAGTTCGGCGACGATTTGCCGGTGTTGATGACCGAAAAAGATGCGGTCAAATGCGCCGGCTTTGCCGACGCGCGCTGCTGGCGTGTGCCGGTGCGGGCGGAACTTCCGGACGATTTTTTCGATGCGGTCGCGGCGCGCGTGCGGCAGGCATCCTGAAGGGCCGCGACGCGACTATGCGTTGTCGGCACGCTCGGGGACTTCCGTGGTTTCAGCCTTGAACAGCATCGCCAGCACTGGCGGCGTCACGACCGACGTGAGCAGCGACATCGCGACAATCAACGCATAGGTGTGCGGCGAGAACACCCCGGCAGCCAGGCCGAGGCTCGCGATCACCACGCCGACTTCGCCGCGCGGAATCATGCCGACGCCGACGATCAGGTGACGAACAGGCCCAGAAGGAATCCACCACCGTGATCCATGTGTTTCCCCGAGCATTGCGTTTTGCGGTCGTTCCCCGGATGCTACACGAGACGGCACAAGCACGTATCGGCCCGACTGCACTGGAGATTGGAACATGTCCGAATCCGAGCGCCACGCACGCGAGCCCATGTCCAACGTCGATACGGCCTGGTTGCGCATGGAGAGCCCGACCAACCTGATGATGATCACCGGTGTGTGGATGCTCGGCGGCAAACTGGCGCTGAAAAAGCTCAAGCAGGTGATCGTTTCACGCTTTCTTGCCTACCGGCGCTTTCGCCAGAAGGCCGTGGACGACGGCTCCGCCGCGTTCTGGCAGACCGACGCCGACTTCGATATCGACTGGCATGTCCGGAGCGCGACGCTGACCGGCAAGCGCGACAAAGCCGCGCTGGAAAAGTTCGTCAGCAAAATGGCATCGACCCCGCTCGATCACGCCCGACCGCTCTGGCAGTTTCACCTGGTCGAAAATTACGACGGCGGCTGCGCGGTGATCCAGCGCATCCATCATTGTTACGCCGACGGCATCGCGCTGATGCAGGTCGTGTTGTCGCTGACCGACGCGGCGACGAAGCCGTCGCAGCGGACCGAACTGACTAAAGTGTGGAAACCGCACGACCAGGGCAGCGTATTCGAGCGTCTCGTCCAGCCTGCGCGCGCGGGCCTCGGCAAGGCGCTGCAGTTCGGCGGCAAGGCGATCCGGAAGGGCAGCGAGTTGGTTCGCGATCCCGCGCTGGTCGCGACGATCGCGAAGGAGAGCGGCGAGATCACGCGTGAACTCGCGATCGCATTGAGTCTGGCCGACGATCCGCCGACGGCGTTCAAGGGCCCGCTCGGCGGCACCAAGCGTTGCGCCTGGGCCGACCCGTTGCCGCTCGAGGAAGTCAAGACGATCGGCAAGATGCTCGGTTGCACCGTCAACGACGTGCTGCTTGCCTGCGCCAGCGGCGCGCTGCGCAGTTATCTGCGCTCGATCGGCGCGGACGTCGAGGGACTGACGATCCGTGCGACCGTACCGGTCAACCTGCGTCCGCTCGAGCACGCGAAGAAACTCGGCAATCACTTCGGCCTGGTTTTTCTCGACTTGCCGATCGGCGAGGCCAACCCGTTGCGGCGGCTCGAGCGTGTCGCCGCCTCGATGCGCGAGTTGAAACGCTCGCGGCAGGCGGTGCTGACGTTCGGCCTGCTGGCCGCAGTCGGCATGGCGCCGGCTTCGGTTCAGCGTCTTGCCCTGGAGCACTTCAGCCGCAAGGCGACTGCCGTGGCGACGAACGTGCCTGGTCCGCAGATGCCGCTGTATTTCGGCGGCTGCGAGGTGCGCGAGATGATGTTCTGGGTGCCGCAGAACGGCACGATCGGCATGGGCCTGTCGATCCTCAGCTACAACGGCCGCGTTCACTTCGGCATCATCGCCGATTCGCTGCTCGTGCCCGACCCGGACCCGCTGGCGCAGCGCTTCGCGCGCGAAGTCGAGAAGCTGACCCTGATCGCGCTGATGGAGGATTGGGAAAGTGACATCCATGCAGCCGATGCCGAGGCGACGCTGAGGCATTACGCGTGATCGCTGGGCGCTCTCACCTCTCCCCTTGTGGGAGAGGACGCCGCGCGCAGTGCGGCTGGAGAGGGGTTGCGACGCAGTCGCCCGCTATGCGGGCGCACCCTCTCCCCAACCCCTCCCCCATCAAGGGGGAGGGGCTAAAGCCTTCGCCTGGCATGATCGTGTTACCATCGAATTTGATTTAGCCATCCAAATCGACGCGAGGCGTGATGCAGCTCCAGAGTAAATTACCCAAGGTCGGCACGACGATCTTCAGCGTCATGTCGCAGCTTGCGATCGAGCACAAGGCGGTCAACCTCGGCCAGGGATTTCCGGATTTCGACGGTCCTCAATCACTGCGCGACGCGCTCGCCGCGGCGATGAATACGGCGAGGAACCAGTACGCGCCGATGACCGGCATCGTGCAGTTGCGCGAACAGATTGCGTTGAAGGCCGAGAAGCTCTACGGCTGCCGGGTCAATGCGAACACCGAAGTCACGGTGACCAGCGGCGCAACCGAAGCGCTGTTCGCGGCGATCGCGGCCTGCGTGCGCAGCGGCGACGAAGTCATCGTCCTGGACCCGTGCTACGACAGTTACGAGCCGGCAATCGAGCTTTCCGGCGGCCGCGCGGT
>DASSGP010000269.1:0-5428 GCA_035693405.1 Rudaea sp.
GTTCGTGCAGAAGTTCTGCACGCGCTGCACGATTTCCGGAAAGTCGTAGCGTGCGTATGCGCCGATCACGACCTGTTGCGTGTCGTAGGCCTGCTGCACGGCCCATTGATCAAGCAGCAGGCTGTCCTTGACCGGCACCAGGTGCTGCGCCGGATCGAAGCCATTGAGATTACCGAGCAGGAAACGAGCGGTGTTGCGGATGCGGCGGTAGGCATCGGATACGCGTTTCAGGATCTCGTCCGACAGCGCCATCTCGTTGCGATAGTCGGCCGCCGCGATCCACAGGCGCAGGATGTCGGCGCCGTAGGTCTTCATCACGTCCTGCGGCTCGATGCCGTTGCCGAGCGACTTCGACATCTTGCGGCCCTGCGCATCGACGGTGAAGCCATGTGTCAGCACTTCGTCGTACGGCGCGTGGCCGTGCATCGCGACGCTGGTCAGCAGCGAGGAGTGGAACCAGCCACGATGCTGGTCCGATCCTTCCAGATACATGACCTTGTCGCCCGGAACGCGCTTCAGGTTCGGCCGCTGGTCGAGCACGCAGTAGTGCGTGACGCCCGAATCGAACCATACATCGAGAATGTCGGTGATCTTGGTATAGTTTTCCGCCTCGTCGCCGAGCAGCTCGCGCGGGTCGAGCGCGTACCACGCGTCGGCCCCGCCCTGCTCCACGCGCTGCGCGATCTGCTCCATGAGTTCGACGCTGCGCGGGTGCGGTTCGCTCGTGAGCTTGTGCGCGAACAAAGTGATCGGCACGCCCCAGGTGCGCTGGCGCGAGATGCACCAGTCGGGGCGGCCCTCGATCATGCCGGCGATGCGCTCTTCGCCCCAGCCCGGATACCAGGTCACGTCGTCGTGGATCGCCTTGAGCGCGCCGGCACGCAGGCCAGCGGTCTCCATGCCGATGAACCACTGCGGCGTGGCGCGGAAGACGACCGGCGTGCGGTGGCGCCAGCAGTGCGGATAACTGTGCGTGATCTTTTCCGAAGCGAGCAGGACACTGCGCTCGCGCAGCAGTTCGATGATCGCTTCGTTCGCCTTCCAGATGAACTGGCCGCCGACGAGCGGCGTGCCCGGCAGGTAGACGCCGTTAGGCCCGAGCGGGTTCAGCTCGGCCGGCGTGTACTTGTCCACAAGTCCATATTTCTGGCCGACGGCGAAGTCCTCGACGCCGTGGCCGGGCGCGGTGTGCACCGCGCCGGTGCCCTCCTCGGCGGATACGTGTTCGCCGAGGATGATCGGGATCTCGCGGTCGTAGAAGGGGTGGCGCAGCATGCTTGAGCCCCTCTCCCCTCGGGAGAGGGGTTGGGGTGAGGGTTCGGTTTTCTCTCGACGTTGTGCCGATGTCGCACCCTCATCCGCCCCGTCTCTTCGAGCCGGGGCACCTTCTCCCGATGGGAGAAGGGAAGCGAGTGCGGCGCCCTTGGCGCGGCCGAGAACTGCGGCATTCTCCACATTGTAGCGTTTGCCGACTTTCTCGAGCAGCGCCTCGGCAACCACCAGCAGCAGGCGGTTTCCGCCGCGCGACGGGCCTTCGATCAGCACGTAGTCGAGTTCTGCGCCGAGCGTAACCGCGATGCTCGCCGGCAGCGTCCATGGCGTGGTCGTCCAGATCGGCACGGCGACGATGTCACCGGCGCCGGCCTGCACCTCGAACTTCGCTGCGAGCGCGGCCGGATCGATCGCGTCGTAAGCCACGTCGATCGCCGGCGAGGTCTTGTCCTGGTATTCGATCTCGGCTTCGGCCAGCGCCGAGCCGCAGTCGAAGCACCAGTGCACCGGCTTGAATCCGCGCAGCACGTGGCCGTTGGCGACGATCTTGGCGAGCGCGCGGATGATGTCGGCTTCGTACTTGAAGTCCATCGTGCGATAGGGGTTTTCCCATTCGCCGAGCACGCCGAGGCGCTTGAAGTCCTCGCGTTGCAGGTCGATCTGCTTCGATGCGTATTCGCGGCACAGCTTGCGGAATTCGGCGGCGTCGACCTTCACGCCGACCTTGCCGACCTTCTTCTCGACCGCGACCTCGATCGGCAGTCCGTGGCAATCCCAGCCCGGCACATAGGGCGAGCGCAGGCCAGCCATCAGCTTGGACTTGACGACGACGTCCTTGAGGATCTTGTTGACCGCGTGACCAAGATGGATCGCGCCGTTCGCATATGGCGGTCCATCGTGCAGGACGAACATGTGCGGACGCTGCTCGGTGCGCTTCTGGATCTGCGCGTAGCGCGCGCTCTTCTCCCACTGCGCCAGCATCGCCGGCTCGCGCTTGGCCAGGTCGGCCTTCATCGCGAAATCGGTTTGCGGGAGGTTGATCGTGCCCTTGTAGTCGGTCGTCACAATTTTACTCCGACTCTCGCGCGTTCGGCGATGCCCAGGATGATCCTGGCCGCGCTGACATCGCGGCTGATCTGTTGCGCCATCGCGGCGAGATCCGGAAATTTTTCTTCGTTGCGTATCTTCTTCACAAATTCCACTTCTATGCGTTTGCCATACAGGTCGCCGTCCCAATCGAACACGTGCGCTTCGAGCAGCGGCTCGGTGCCGTTGATCGTCGGTCGCACACCGAGGCTTGCCACTCCGGGCCGCGTCTGATCGCTGACGCCGCGGATACGTACGGCGAATATGCCGCCGAGCGGCGCGATGCGCGTGCCCAACCGCAGGTTCGCCGTCGGACAGCCGAGTTTGCGGCCGATCTGCTCACCGTGCACGACGCGGCCGCCCATGCTGAAATGCCGTCCGAGCAGGCGCTCGGCGGTCGCCACATCTCCGGCGGCCAGGGCCGTGCGGATGCGCGAACTCGACACGCGCTCGCCGTCGAGCTTGTACGGCAGCACGACGTCGGCGCTCATCCAGTCGTCGGCGCCGAGGCGCTGCAACATCGCCAGATCGCCCAAGCGGTCGTGTCCGAACCGGAAGCCCTCGCCGACCCAGACTTCACGGGCCGCCAGCCGGTCGACGAGTACGCGCTGGATGAAGTCTTCGGCGGGCATCGCGGCAAGATCCGCGTTGAACCGCAACAGCAGTACGCGCTGCATGCCGGCGTCGAGCAGCGCGGCGACTTTTTCCCGCGCCGTGGTCAGTTGCGGCACGTCCTGGCCGAAATATAAGCGCGGAATCGGGGCGAACGTGACCGCGACGGGCGTTGCGTGCAATTCCTCGGCGCGCGCGCGCACGCGGTCGAGCACCTCGCGGTGTCCACGATGCACGCCATCGAACGCGCCGATGCACACGACGCTCCCGTCCGGCGTCAGGCAGGGCCCGGCGACGTCGCGATAAACCTTTCTCATCATGGCAGTATAGCGATTGCGCCCGTCCGGACAACGCCGGTTTGACGAAAAAACGTGACCGGCTGCCCGTTACGGCAACGGTCGTCACCGCGGCGCCCGGAGTCACCCGCGAACGCTACGTGGACGCATGTCGAACAATCCTGCGAACTGCGGACAGCCGCGTGGCTAGGTTCCGCGCAAATCCCGCGGCCGCAGACCGGTGGCCACGAGCGCTCCGACGTAGGCGAAGCCTGCGGCAAATATCAGCAGAGCGAGTCGTTCGATCCGGGTCCCGGTAGTCCACGCACTCCAGTCCGGCCAGAAAGACATGCCGGTGATCAGCACGGCAGCGAGCGCGGCGCTGGCAATCGTGAGTCGCGCGAAATGTCTCGCCCAGCCCGGTTGACGCACGAAAATACCTTCCCGGCGCAGCGAACGCCACAACAGCCAGAGGTTCAGATAGCTCGCCAGGGTGCTGGCCAAAGCAAGGCCGGCGTGCAGCCCGGGTACGCGCGCGATCCCGGCGAGCCAACCATTGGCGAGATCGTCGGGCTGACGCCACAGCGCGAACAGAATAGCGACGAAGACGACGTTCATCAGCATGTTCGCGACCATCGCAGCGACGCCGGCGCGCACCGGGGTGCGAGTGTCCTGGCGCGCATAGAATGCCGGCGCGACAACCTTGACCAGCGCGAATGCCGGCAGACCCAGGCTCAGCGCTGCGAGCGACAACCCCGCCATGTCGACATCGTGCGCGGTGAAGCGGCCGTGCTGGAACAACGTTGCAACCATCGGCTTGGCCAGGATCACCAGTCCCAGCATGGCCGGCACGGCAATCAGAAGAGCCGTTCGCAGGCCCCAGTCGAGTGCCCGCGAAAATCCCTCGCGGTCGGTCGACACATGGTGGCGCGAGAGGCTCGGCAGGATCACGGTGCCGAGTGCGACGCCGAAGATGCCGAGCGGAAACTCGAGCAGGCGGTCGGTCTGTGCGAGCCAGGTCTGCGAACCAGCAATCAGGAACGAAGCGATCAACGTATCGAGCAGCAGATTGATCTGCGCTACGGACGAACCGAACAGTGTCGGCAGCATCAGCTTGAGCACGCGCTGCACATCCGGATGCGTCCAGGCCCAGCGCGGCCAGGTCAGCAGGTCGAGCTTGGCTAGCGCGGGAAACTGCAGCAGGAGCTGCAGGATGCCGGCTATCAGTATCGACCAGCCGAGCGCCATGATCGGCGTATCGAGCCGCGGCGCCAGCCACAGCGCGCCGGCGATCATGCACAGGTTCAACACGACTGGCGTGATGGCCGGCAGGGCGAAACGATCGAAGCTGTTGAGCACGCCGCCGGCCAACGCCGTCAGCGAGACAAACAGCAGGAACGGAAACGTGATGCGCAGCAGGTCCGAGGTCAGGCGGAATTTTTCCGGTTCGTCGATTGCGCCCGGGGAAAATGCCGCCGTCAGCCAGTCGGACCCGAGCACGCCGATGGCGGTGACGATCAGCAGCACACCGCCCAGTGCGCCGGCGACGCGCGCGACGAGTGCCCTGAGTTCGGCGTGTGATCGCGTGTGCTTGACCTGCGTGAACACCGGCACGAAGGCCGTCGAAAACGAGCCCTCGGCAAACAGCCGGCGCATGAAATTCGGAATACGGAACGCGACCCAGAACGCGTCCGTTGTCGCGTTCGCGCCGAAGACATAGGCGATCACGATCTCGCGTACGAGGCCGAGCAGACGCGAGATGAACGTCATCGCGCTGAACGACATCATCGAGCGCAGGAGGGTTGGGGTCTTCACGCGGCGAGCATCCTGGAGCGGGAGAAGGGAGGAGGGAGAAGGGAGAGGGGAAAGCCGGCGCGGTGTTTGCGTACCGTGCCGCGAACGCAGATGCGTCGCGCGCGCCCGCCGCCTGCCGAAGCAAACGCGCGACCAGGCTGGCCGCCTGCCACACCTGTCAAACCGAGTCTGCGTAGTTCGGTCCGTGGAATCGTGTTTCTGCTTTCCCGTCTCCCCTCTCCCCTCTTCCTTCTCCCCCAATTGACGTAACCCCGCGCTCCGCCTACAATTACGCTCTTTTTTCGCACCCTACCCGATACTGCAACCGGAGTTATCCCTTGGCCAATATCAAATCCGCCAAAAAGCGCGCACGTCAGGCCGTGAAGCGC
>DASSGP010000270.1:0-5767 GCA_035693405.1 Rudaea sp.
GCTAAATGTTTCTGGCGCCGGCACCGGGACGTGTCCGGTCGAACAGTGCGGACAACCGCGCGGACAGGCGTCCGCGACCGGACACTTCCTCCACTTGCGACCAATCCGGCAACTGACGCATCTATGGAGGCAGGTGCGTTGCCATGCGCGCTGTAGAAGAATCGGTCAAGCAGCAAAATCGAGCCGGAAGTGATCATGCGGGATCAACCAGATTGAGCGAAGCGTTCTCCCAACTGGAAGTGCCAGCCAGCGTGATTGACCGCGCGCGGGCGGGCGAGCTCGCGGCATTCGAGCAGATCTACCGGCGATTCGAGCGGCCGGTGTATACGCTCGCCTTGCGCGTGCTGGCCGATGCGGAGTCGGCGCGCGAGGTGCTGCACGATGCGATGCTCAAGGTATTCCAGCGCATCGACCAGTACCGCAACGACGCACCGTTCTGGGCCTGGCTGCGGCAGATCGTCATGAACGAAGCGCTGATGCGACTGCGCCGCGATCGTCGCTTCGACGTCGATGGCGGCGCCGAGACCGACGAAATCGCCGACGGCGACGCGCCACCCTGGGTGCGCGCCGATGCGCTGGCGCTGGAACGCGCGCTCGGCAAACTGCCGGCGCTGACGCGCAGCGTGCTGTGGATGTATCACGTCGAAGGCTACTCGCACCCCGAGATCGCCGAGTTCGTCGGCAAAACCATCAGTTTCTCCAAATCGCAGGTCGCTCGCGGCACCGCCCGCCTGCGCGAACTGCTCGCTCCCGCTACGGAACATGTGTCATGTCGAATCCAGACATCGATGGCGCTGTGATGCCTTTGCCCGAAGCCTTGCGTGCGCTGCCGCAAGTGGCTCCCGCGCAGAGTGCCTGGCCGCAACTGGCCGCACAGCTTGCGGCGAAGTCCGGTGCGCGCGCTGCAAGCAATCGCGCGCGCCCGCGGCGCCGCCAACGCTACTTCGTTCCGGCGGCGATCGCCGCGGGCATCCTGATGGCGCTGATCGCAACGCCAGTGCTGCTGCACCTCCGCAGCCCTCAGCCCTCAGCCCTCGGCCCTGACCCTGCGACCGTTTCGCAGCTCGCCGCATCTTCCAGTACAAATGCGGCAAACACGACAAATGCTACAAATACACAAACAGCGGCGGACGCCGGCGTACAACTGGCAGCACTGCAGCAACGCTCGCAGGAACTCGAGCACTGGCTGCACGAAACCGCTCGCGCGGCGGCGCCATTGTCGGGACAGGATCTGGCCGCGGCAACGGAGATCGAGGACATGATCGGCATGGTCGACATGCAGCTCGGCGCGCAGCAAAGCAACGGCGGCCTGCCGCTGTGGCGCCATCGTGTCGCGCTGCTCGAGGATCTGACCGTCCTGCGCTATTCGAGTTACAGCCTGGCTGCAAGCGGCATCGACGCGAAAGCGCTGATGCCAACCAACTGGACAAACTGAGGTTCGACAACATGCATCGCATCACCCGCAACGTCATCCACCGCCGCAGCGTGCGCCAGGCCTGCCTGGCTGCCGCGATCGCGCTGGTTTTTTGCAGCGCCGGCGCCTTCGGCGCAGAGGCCACTGCGAAACCCCAGCCGGCAGCCAACGCCGCCACCGTACCTGTCGCCGCGCCGACGGCCGCGGACACCGAGCAGGCGCGCAAGGATCTGGAACAGATGCGCCAGCAGATGCGCGAGATGTCGAAGAAGATGGCGGAATTGTCCGCCAAGCTCGGCGATGTCGGACCGCGCGCTTATGCCTACCGCTATTTCGCCGATTCCGATCGCGGCATGATCGGTGTCGTGTTCAACGACGATGACCAGGCAGGCGCCAAAGGCTTGCGCGTCGATGCCGTGACGCCGGGTGGCCCGGCCGACAAGGCCGGCGTCCGCCACGGTGATGTGATCACGAGCGTGGATGGCAAGCCGGTTTCCGGCGGCGATGCCGGCCGCAGGTCCCTGCCGTTGGGCGAACTCAAGGTCGACCAGACGATCAAGCTCGGCCTGCTGCGCGATGGCAAGGCCATGGACGTCGCGGTCAAGGCCGAACGCCGCGAGCCGTACAACATGGCCTATGCGCTCGGCGATGGCGACATGCACGATTTCGAGCACCTGCCGCCGGACTTCGACAAGCGTATTCACGAGCGCGTCGAGCAAGCGATGCAGCACGCGCACGTCGCCGAGCGCGCCAGCGAGGGCGCGCGCCACGCGATGGAGCATCTGAGCTTCTCGTCGCCGTGGTGGGGTTTGAACCTGGCAAGTCTCAATGCCGACTTGGGCAGCTATTTCGGCGCCAACCATGGCGTGCTGGTGCTGTCCGCGGACGACGCTGCGCTGAAGTCGCTCAAGTCCGGCGACGTGCTGCTCGACATCGACGGCAAGAAAGTCGATCGCCCGGAAGACGCCCTGCGCCTGCTGCGCGAACGCCCTGCCGGCAGCGATCTGAAAGTGCAGGTGCTGCGCCAGCACAAGACGCAGACGCTGAGCATGAAGGCGCCGGATTACAAGGGCATGTTCATCCCGCCACCGCCGCGGCCCCCGGCCGCGCCGACACCACCGACGCCGCCGTCGGCGCCGATGCCACCCTCGCCACCGACGCCGCGTGCGGAGCGACCGGCCGCGCCTCCGGCACCGCCGCCTCCGCCACCGCCGCCAGGCGATCAGGATACGGCGTGAGCGAAATTTGGCGACTCCTTCATCTTTGACTTGTTCTTCGCTTGACTCGTTCTTCGCTTGACTCGTCTTGCTCTTATGGCTCGTCATCCAGGCGAAGGCCGGGATCCAGCTCTCACTTGTCATACCGAAAAGCTGGATTCCGGCTTACGCCGGACTGCGGAGGCAGGCGACGGCATGGATGCCGGAGGTAGAGCAACGCAGGAGCAGTTGCCGGATGCCGAAGCGACCAGCGAAGCTGGCCCGGAGGGCGAGCTGCGGACGCAGCGAGTAATGACGGAGCGAGGACCTGACGCGAAACGCCGGCGCTTTCGCGCGTGCTAGCATCTTCGGCAGGTACGATGGACCGACGATCGGATGCCACAGTCAGGGAGCAGGCCCCACCGCCTGCGTAACACGATCCTCGCGACGGCGTTTGCGGCCGTGATAACGGCTGTCGCATGGACACTGATTCGCGGCCATGGCGCTGAAAATCCATCCCATCAAGCCGGCGTCGCAACGACAACCGGCGCATCTGCAATTCCCGAAGAGCAGCGCGCGGGCCGCAATGCCGCGAAGCCGACGCGGAAATTCAAGGGCGCTCTCACCGACGCGACGTTGCCGCCACCGGGGACGCCCTTGGCACAGACCTACAACGAGCTGAAGGCGCGCGCCGATGCAGGCGACGCTGCTGCAGCGTCACGCCTGTTTCGCGACACCTATCGATGCGTGCTGGCCAGGGAACAACTCCTGAACATGCCTGCAGCTGTCGGATTCTTGCTCGAAGGCGACACGTCGAAACTGAGCGCCGAACAACTCGACGAGCGCGAACGCCGTCTGGCAAGCATGGAAACCCATATGAGCGCCGCGCGCAAGGAAAGCAAAAACTGTGAAGGGCTCGATGAAACACAATTGCTCGTCACGCCGGTCATGCTCGAAGCGGCACGCCTCGGCGACCTTGCCGCTGGCAATTGCTACGTAGAGGGATACCTGCTGTCAGATCCAAGGCTGTTCGATCATCCTGATTGGGTGTCGGACTACAAGAGCAATGCGCTCGCAATCGCGAAGGCGAATGTCGCCAGCGGCGATTGGGGCGCGGTCGCGCAGCTCCAGCATGCCTATGCAAGGGACGGCTACGCGGCACTGTTGCTCGGGCGGATCCTTGCCCCCGATTCCGTGCAGAACTACCGATACCTGAAACTGCGTCGCCTCGGAGCCAACGCCGAGAACGCTCCCTATTACGACCGGGATTTGTCGTTCGTGGCCCGCGGCCTGTCGGCCGACCAGGTCGCCGCAGGCGATGCCTGGGCGCAGGAAACCTATCTGCACTACTTCGACGCGGCTCCGGAAAACACGGTCGGAGCCTTCAATTCCCCGACGTGCCCCGACCCCAACGATTGAGGCCCCGCGAAGCCGGCAGCGGAGGCACAAACGTCCTTGCGGTGTTCGGGCTGCATCGCTACGCTGCGACGACTCCCGGGGAGACTTTAGCAACCGATGAACCTGAAACTTCGCCTGATCGTCATGAACTTCCTCCAGTTCTTCATCTGGGGCTCGTGGCTGATCTCGATTGGTGCGTACTGGTTCCAGAACAAACATTGGTCGGGCACGCAGTTCGGCGCGATCTTTTCGACCATGGGGATTGCTTCCCTGTTCATGCCGACCATCGCCGGCATCCTCGCCGACCGCTGGATCAACGCCGAACGCCTGTATGGCGCCCTGCATCTTCTCGGCGCTGCGCTGTTGCTCGTGCTGCCGACGGTCGAGGATCCGGGCACGTTCTTCTGGGTGATCCTGCTGACGATGATGTGCTACATGCCGACCATCGCGCTCGCGATCGCGGTGTCGTACAACGCGCTCAAGCAAGGCGGCCAGGACATCGTCCAGGTGTACCCGCCGATCCGCGTCTGGGGCACGATCGGTTTCGTCGTAGCGCTGTGGGTGATCGCGCTGCTGCACCTTGGCACGTCGTCGGGCCAGTTCTACGTCGCCGCCGCATCCGCTGTCGTTCTCGGCTTGTATGCGTTCACTCTGCCGCCCTGCCCGCCCAAGCTCGGCCGCCCGTTCGACCAGGCGCTGGGCGATCCCGGAAAGCTCGAAGTCAGCGCGCTCGATGCATTCGGCCGCTCGAACCGTTTCGCCCTCCTCGTCGACACCTTCGGCTTGCGCGCGTTCACGCTGTTCAAGAACCCGAAGCTGGCGATCTTTTTCTTCTTTGCCATGCTGCTCGGCGCGGCGCTGCAATTGACCAACGCCTACGGCGATACCTTCCTCCACGATTTCGCCAAGCTCGACGCGTACAAGGACGGCTTCGCCGTGCGCTACCCTGAATTCATCATGTCGATCTCGCAGATATCGGAAACGCTCTGCATCCTGCTCATCCCGTTCTTCCTCAAGCGCTTCGGCATCAAGACCGTAATGCTGCTGAGCATGATCGCCTGGACGCTGCGATTCGGACTGTTTGCCTACGGCGATCCGGGGTCGGGACTGTGGATGGTCGTTCTGTCGTGCATCGTCTACGGCCTCGCATTCGACTTCTTCAACATCTCCGGTTCGCTGTTTGTCGAAGGCCAAAGCGACGAGAAGATCCGTGCCAGCGCGCAGGGCCTGTTCATGCTGATGACCAACGGCGTCGGCGCCGTGCTCGGCAGCACGATCTCGGGCTACGTCATCGACCGCTTCTTCACCGACCACGCCTGCAGCGACGCCGTCGCGATCTGCAAGAACTGGCCCGGGATCTGGACGACGTTCGCACTGTATTCACTGGTCACCGGCGTCGCCTTCGCACTGCTGTTCAAGCACAAGCACGATCCGGCGATGCCGCGTGATCTGCATCCTGAAGTGAAGGTTGGTGCGTGACCGATGTCGACCTTGATTACTTCCCTCCGTTCGCCCTGGGCGTAGGCGCGCAGCGCTGAAGTCGAAGGGCATGTCGCGACGCTTCGACTTCGCTCGCTGCGCAAGCTACGCTCAGCGCGAACGGATACAACGTGTTCCGAATTGCTGAATCAACGAGAAGCATCATGAGTTCATTTCCACAAGTCATCATCGTCGGCAGCTACGTCCAGGACCAGGCCTGGTTCGTCGAGCGCTTTCCGCGTCCCGGCGAGACGATGCGCGCGAACCGCTACAACACCGG
>DASSGP010000271.1:0-3550 GCA_035693405.1 Rudaea sp.
AGGTCCTTCTTGCCGACGATCTGGAACCGGTCGAGGATGTCGGCGACACGCGCCTTGCGCTCGTCGGACTTGACGTCGCGATAGCTCAGCGGCAGATCGAGATTTTCGTGCACGGTCAGGTCATCGATCAGGTGGTAGTGCTGAAAAATGAAGCCGACGCGCTCGCGCTGCAACGCCTGGCGCTGCTTTTGCGCGAGCTTGTGCACGGCCTGGTCGCCGAACGTGTATTCACCCTGCCAGTCGCTGTCCATCAGGCCGAGGATGTTGAGCAGGCTGGTCTTGCCCGACCCCGACGGTCCCATGACGCTGAGGAACTCGCCCGCGCGAATGTCGAGCGCGATGTTGCGCAGGATCCAGACGCGCCCGGCTTGGAGAGGATAGGATTTTTCCACATTTTTCAAACTTATCATTTCCGCAAATCCTCGAGAAAAAGCATTGGCACGCTATCAAACCGTTCGCGCTGAGCCCTTCGACGGGCTCAGGACAGGCTAAGCTTGCGAAGCAAGCGAAGTCGAAGCGTGGTATCGATACCCTTCGACTCCGGCGCTTCGCGCCTACGCTCAGGGCGAACGGTTCTGTGTTCCAGCATTGGAGTAGTTGTCAGTCGACTCAGCTTGACGTGCGAAGAGCACGAGCATCCACGAAGCATGTAGAGCCACTCGCCAGTGGTTGATCGGCCCGTTTCGCGTTTGTCTGTTCTTGTCTCCATTCTTCTTCGTGTTCTTCGTGTTCTTCGTGTCTTCGTCGTCAACTTGTTCATTCATTTCGTTCGATGCCATCGCCGTGGGCGTTTGCCGGATTATTCATGCCGCAACGCCGTCATCGGATCGACGCGCAGCGCGCGCCGCGCCGGAACGATGACCGCAAGCACGGCCGCGCCGCCGAGCACCAGCAATGCACCGAGCACGACCCCTGCCCCGCCGGGCTCGATCGTGCGCAACGAAGCGCTGAGCTGGTGCGAAAACGGTATGCCTACGGCCAGGCCGAGCGCGAGTCCGATCGCGAGTTGCACGAGATTGCGCGCGAACAGGTTGCGCAACACGGTCCAGCGCGTCGCGCCGAGCGCGCGGCGCACGCCGATTTCGCGCGTGCGCTGGCCGACGGCGAAGGCCATGACTCCGTACAATCCGGCGCCGGCCAGCAACAGCGCGACCAGGCCGAACATTTCGAAACTCTGCGCGATCGAGCGTTCGCTGAAACTCATGCTGTGCAGGATCGCCGCGTAGTCGCGCACCCAGTAAATCGGCGTGTCACCGTCGACCTCACGCATCACCTCGGCCAGGTGCGGCGCGAACGCCAGGGCGTCGCCACGCGTGCGCACGGCGATGCTGGCGATCTTGAACGGCACCTGGCGAAGCGGCACGAACAAGCCCGGCGGCGGTGCATTGCCCGGCGCATCGAGGCCCACGGGACCGCTCACGCCGACGATCGTGACCGTAGTGTCCTCCGTGCCGCGCGGATCCAGGCGGAACTGGCGCCCGAGGATCGAGCGGCCGTCGCCGAAACGCTCGGCAAATGTCCGGTCGGCAACCGCCACGCGCACACCGTCGGCCTTGTCGCCGCTGTCGAAGAAGCGGCCCTCCTGCAGCTTGACGCCAAATGCCCCGAGGAAATGGTCGTCGACTGCTGCCAGCGCGGTTGTCGGCAGTTCCGCGTCGCCCGCGCTGGCGCCGGCAGGCAGTACGTCGCGGGTCCAGTTGTAGTAGGTTCCCGGCAGCGCCGTGCCGACACTGGCATCGACCACAGCGGGATCGCTGCGCAGCCGTTCGCCGATGCGGTCGTACAGACGCAGCTGCTCGGCCGCGGTCGGAAACGCGCCCGCCGGCAGGAGCACGCGCGCGGTCAGCAGATGGTTGGTATCGATGCCGAGGTCGAAATGCTCGAGTGCACTGATGCCGCGCACCAAAGTGCCGACGCAGACCACCAGCGCGCACGACAACGCGACTTCGCCGACGACCAGCACGCGGCTGACGCGCGCGAAACGCGCGCTGCCGACGCTGCGCGTACCGCCGTCCTGCAAACCGGCCGACGGCGCCGCGTTCGCCGCGTGCAAGGCCGGCAACAGCCCGCTGACGAAAGCCGTGAACAGCGCGGCAGCGAATGCGAGCGCGACGACGGTGCCATCGATATCGAAGCGCAGCCAGGTCAGCGTGAATTCCGATTCGCGCAGCAGCGCTTGCTGCCAGTTCAGGCCGGCCTGCGCCAGCGCCAGCGCGATCATCGTGGCGACGAGACTGAGCAGCGTGGCCTGCGCCAGCATCTGCATGACCAGGCGGCCACGGCTGGCTCCGAGCGCGACACGCACGGCCAGTTCCTGGCGCCGCCCCAGCGTGCGCGTCAGCAGCAGGTTCGCGGCGTTCGCGCAGGCGATCAGCAGCACCATGAATACCGCGGCGAGCATCATCCCGAGCATCGAACGCATGGTGCGGTCCATGACCATGTTCTTGAGCGGCTCGACGCGCCAGTGCTGGCCGCGGAACCGTTCGGGATCGGCGTGCGCCGCGTCATCGAACCAGGATCCGAAAGCGGCCTCGAGCTGGGCGGAGCCGACACCGGCGTGACGGCGCAGCACGAGCCAGTACGCGTACTCGTCCGACTTGACCGCTTCCGACAACGTCGCCGCTACCCACACCGCTTCGCGGCGCGGATAGGAAAAATCCTTCGGCATCACGCCGATGACGGTAGCCGGGTGCGCATCGATGCGGATCTTCCGACCGACGACGGTGCGGTCGCCGCCGTATCTGTTTTGCCAAAGATCGTAGGAGAGCATCGCGACCTGGTCCGCGCCGGGTTGCTCGTCGGCCGGGGTGAAATCGCGGCCAAGCAGCGGCGCGATACCGAGCACGCCGAACAGGTTCGCGCTGACATGCGCGCCGTTGTAGCGCTCGGGACGATCCAGGTCGCTCAGATTGATCGTCGAACGCGCCGCGCCGGCGACTTCGGCAACGCCGGCGAGATGACGCCGGCTGCTGATCAGATCCTGACCGGGCACCGGGAAGATGTCGCCAAGTCCGCCATCGCCGTAGAAGCCGGCCTGGTGGAGTTGCTCGGGTGCGGCGAACGGCAGTGGCCGCAACACCAGACCGTCGAGAAATGCCACCATGAACACGACGCAGGCCAGTCCCGACGCGAGGACGCCGACGACCAGCGCGGAGAATCCCGGATTGGCGAAGATCGCGCGCAGTGCCTGGCGAAGTTCGTGGATCAGCATGTCCGTGCTCCTGCGAGGTCTTCGATCACCGAGTGCATCGGCTCAACGTCATTCATAGCGCAGGGCCTCGGTCGGATCGATGCGCAAGGCACGCCGCGCCGGGACGATGATCGCGAAGGTCGCGGCGGCGATCAGGATCGTCAGCGCGACCAGCGGCGTAACGACGTCGTTCGCGTCGATGCTGTGCAGCGTGCCGGTCAGAAGGCGCGCGAGCGGAATGCCGAGCGCCAGGCCGACCGTCAGGCCGACGCCGAGCTGCCAGCCGGTGCGTGCGAACAGGCTGCGCAGCACGCCGCCGGCCGGCGCGCCGAGCGCACGGCGCACGCCGATCTCGCGCGT
>DASSGP010000272.1:0-19340 GCA_035693405.1 Rudaea sp.
CGAGCGCGTCAGCGAGGAAGAGATCCGCCTTCTGGTCTCGGAGAGCGCCGAACAGGGCGTCATCGATCCGGACGAGCGCAACATGGTCAACCGCGTGCTGCGTCTGGGCGACCGCAGCGTCGACAGCCTGATGACACCGCGCCCGCGCATCGTCTGGCTCGACGTGATGACGCCGATGTCCGACAGCCTGGCGATCATGCGCGACACACCCTACTCGCGCTATCCGGTCTGCCGTGGCAGCGACAAGGAGGTGATCGGTATTTTCGAGCTGAAACAGATGATCGACCGGCTCGGAAATCCACAAGTGGATTTGTTTCGCAAGTTGAGCAAGCCGCTTTTCGTGCCGACGACCGCGCGCGGCATGGACCTGCTCGAGGAGTTCCGCGATGCGGAATCGACGTTCGCGCTCGTCGTCGACGAGTACGGCGACATCGCCGGCCTGATCACGCTGAACGACCTGCTAAGCGCCGTCGTCGGCAAGTCGGCCACGCCGCTGGTCGAAACGCGCTCCTCGCCGATCGTTCGGCGCGACGACGGCAGCTGGCTGATCGATGGCGCCCTTGCGGCCGACGACCTGCGCGAACTGCTCGGACTCGGCGCCCTGCCGCGTGAGAGCGACGAGGACTACCACACGGCGGCCGGCATGCTGATCGCGCAGTTCGGCCGCATCCCGCAGGCCGGCGAGCACTTCGACTGGCGCAGCTACCGCTTCGAAGTCGTCGACCTCGATGGCGCGCGCATCGACAAAATCCTGATCGTACCGCTACGCGAGACGGCGACGGCCGACGACGATAGCGGCTGAGCGTAGGGTGGGCCTTGGCCCACCGTTTTCTTTTGCGCAAAAGCGAAGAGCGGTGGGCCAAGGCCCACCCTACGCGATTACGCTTTGCGCTCGGCGGCCAACCGCGCCATCCGCTGCGCATCGTCGAATATCCCGCGCAGGATGCGCAGTTCGCGCTGGTCCAGGTCACTGCGCAGGAACAGCCGGCGCAACCGCTGCAGGATCGTGCGCGGCGAGCGTCCCTTGTGGAAATCGATGTCGTCGAGCGTCTGCGCCAGGTGCGCGAAAAAATATTCGAGCTGCTCGGCCGTCGCCGGCGGATCGGACTTTGCCGGACCTTCGTGCGACGCAGCGCTGGTATCCAGGCTCGCCAGACGCAACTCGTAAGCCAAAACCTGCACGGCCTGCGCGAGATTGAGCGACGAAAACGACGGATCGCTCGGTATGTGCACTGCGGCGTGGCAGCGCATGAGCTCGTCGTTCTCCAGGCCGGTGCGCTCGTTGCCGAACACGATCGCGACTTCCGCGGCCGGTGCCGCAGCCAGCACCCGGCCCGCCGCCGCGCGCGGCGTGAGCTCCTCGAGCGCCACGCCGCGACGCCGCGCCGTGCAGCCCAGCACGAGTTCACAGTCGGCTATCGCACTGACGAGGTCGGGTACGACGATGGCCTGACCGAGCACATCGTCCGCGCCGGCCGCGAGTGCCGTTGCTTCAGGATCGGGAAAGCGCTGAGGCTGCACCAGCACGAGCCGCGAGAACCCCATCGTGCGTATCGCCCGCGCCGCGGCGCCGATATTGCCCGGATGCGAGGTGCGTACGAGGACGAAGCGTAGTGAGGGGCTAGGGACTAGGGGCCAGAGGCTAGCAGCGGATTCTGCGGATGGAGTTGTCTCAGTTTTCTTCACCAAAGCATTATCCGCGACCAGAGCCCTTCACTTCACCAAATTTTTCGACCCTGCCGCCCTTACTAGTCCCTGGTCCCTGGCCCCTCGCCCCTGCCTTTATGCTACCCTGCGCGCCCGCCGGCGAGCCCGGACGGGTCGTTCTTTCCAAGCTATCGATCGGAGTTGCACCCATGGCACGTCCCGCCGTCAATGTCGCGGTGCGCGCAGCGCGCGCTGCCGGCGCGATCATCCTGCGCTATATGAACCGCGTGGACAGCCTCAAGATCGAGGAAAAGGCGCGCATGGACTTCGCCACCGAGGTCGACCGGCTCGCCGAAGCCGAGGTCGTGCGCGAATTGAAGCGGGCTTTTCCGGATCACGGGATCCTGGCTGAGGAAGCCGGGCGGTCCGGTAACGCGTCGAAAGTGTGGGTCATCGACCCGCTCGACGGCACCCACAACTACCTGCGCGGGTTCCCGCATTTCTGCGTCTCGATCGGCTTTCTCGACCACGGCGACCCGGTGCACGCCGTGATCTATGATCCGTTGCGCGACGAGCTGTTCACCGCGAGCAAGGGTGATGGCGCGTTCCTCAACGATCGCCGCCTGCGCGTGACCAAGCGCGAAAACATTTCCGGCGCCCTTCTGGCGACCGGATTTCCATATCGTCAACGCGGCCATCTCGAAGCACAGCTGCGCATGACACGCGAGTTGCTGCGCGAAGCCGAAGACATCCGCCGAACCGGATCCGCCGCGCTGGACCTGGCCTACGTCGCCGCCGGGCGCCTCGACGGCTTCTTCGAAATCGGCTTGCAGCCATGGGACATGACCGCAGGGTGCCTGCTGGTACGCGAGGCCGGTGGTCATTTTTGCGATTTTTCCGGTCGCGCCGGCATTCCGGATGGCGGCAACCTGATCGCCGGCAACCACCACGTGACCGCGGCAATCGTAAAGGCGATCGCGGCCGAGGTGCCCTCGGAACTCCTCTGAAGCAACGATTCGGCTTGTCTGAACCCGAAGCAATCAGTCCTGCGTTCAGGAACTGTGTTCCCTGTCCCGGAAAACGCAACGTTCACAGCCAAATAATCCCTCCGGTACGAGTATTGCTTGAATTGTGAGTACAGGACCGGAGTAGACTGACTCCGGGCAGCCGGGGGGCGCATGAGCCCAATGGACGACAGCATGATGTTCGCCGCGGAGCCCGCAGTGCAGGCGGCCCCGCCTTGGCACGTGCTGGTCGTCGACGATGATCCCGAAGTCCACGAAGTCACTCGCCTCGTCCTTGGTTCGTTCCGCTTCGCCGACCGCCCGCTCGACCTGATCAGCGTCGATTCGGCGCGCCGCGCCTTCGACCATCTGCGCGATCATGACGACATTGCGGTCGTGCTGCTCGACGTCGTGATGGAGTCCGAGCAGGCGGGACTGGAACTCGTGCGCCGCATCCGCGAAGAACTCCACAACACATTCGTGCGCATCGTGTTGCGCACCGGCCAGCCTGGCCAGGCACCCGAGCACGATGTCATCGCCGCGTACGATATCAACGACTACAAGGAAAAGACCGAGCTGACCGCGCAGAAACTCGCGACGACGCTCTACGCCGCGCTGCGTTCGTACCGCGACATGCGCACGATCGAGGCACAGCGCCGCGGCCTCGAGCGCGTCATCACTGCGTCAGCACGCATCTTCTCGCACCAGAACTCGCGCGATTTCCCCTCGGCCGTGCTCGCCCAGCTGGCCGAGCTGGTCGGGCTGCGCCACGGCGTGCTGCTTTGCTCCGTGCCCAAGCTCAACGGCGATGCGTCGGCGCATTATCGGGTCACCGCGGCCACCGGCGAATACCTCCCGCTCGTCGGCCACGCCGCCGCTGAAGGCCTGCGCCCGGCGCTCGTGGAATCACTGCGCCTTGCCCACCTGCGCGAGCGCCATCACTTCGCCGACGACCATTACGTGCTGCATTTCGGCGACGGCCGCGGCGGCGAAAGCCTGCTGTTCGTTGGCGATGCGTGGCACATGACCGCGCTGGAATACCGCCTGGTCGAACTGTTCTGCACAAACGTATCGATCGCATTCGCAAACATGCGCCTGAGCGAAGATCTTTTCGACTCGCAACTCGAGATGGTGTACCTGCTGGCCGGCGCTGCCGAAACGCGTTCGCAGGAGACGGCCAATCACGTGCGCCGCGTCGGCCTGCTGGCGGAAATGCTCGGCCAGGCGATTGGCCTGGACGCCGAGACCTGCGAGCACCTGCGTTACGCCGCACCGCTGCACGACATCGGCAAGATCGGCATTCCCGATTCGGTGCTGGGGAAGGCTGGCGCACATACGCCCGAGGAAGCCGCGATCATGCGCACGCACGCCGAGCTCGGCGCGAAGCTGCTCGGCGATTCACGCCGCCCGGTGCTCCGGCTCGCCGCGGAAATCGCGCGCAACCATCATGAAAACTGGGATGGCAGCGGCTATCCGGCCGGACTTGCCGGCGAGGCGATACCGATTTCCGGCCGCGTCACGATGGTCGCCGATGTCTTCGATGCGCTCGGCAGCCGGCGCTGCTACAAGGAACCGTGGGCGACCGAAGACATCCGCGCGTACATGCTCGACGAACGCGGGCGCAAGTTCGATCCGACACTGATCGACCGGTTGATGGCAAAGTGGGACGAGGCGCTGGCGGTGCGGGAGAAGCTGCCCGATCGGTGAAGCATCAGGGCTGAGGGCTGGGGGCTGAAGATCAAGAGCGGGCGCGCGCTGCTTTTGTCCTCAGCCCTCGGCCTTCAGCCCTGTCTCTGCTCCCACCGGCGTCGCCGGCATCACGATGCGGAACAGTGCGCCCTGCCCCGGCGCGCTGACGCATTCGATGCTGCCGCGCAGGCTCTGCGACACGAGGTTGTAGACGATGTGCATGCCGAGGCCCGAGCCACCTTTGCCGCGCCGCGTGGTGAAAAACGGTTCGAAGATTCGCATCCTCACCGATTCCTCCATGCCGCAGCCGTTGTCGCGGTAGTCGATGTGGATCTGCGCTGCGTCGCGCCGCACGTCGATGCGGATTTCGTTCGGTTTGTCTTGCGCGCCTGCCGGTTCCCGGCGCGCCTCCCGGACATCCTCGGCTTGGGCAGAGCCTTCCCGCGCAACGCTGGCCTCTGGTCTCCTGTCTCTCGGCCTCTCTCGGCCATCCGTGGCCTCCGAGGGCCCTTCTCGGCCACCCATGGCCTCCAGGGCACTCGGACTCTTGTCCTTCGCGAAGCCGTGGGTGATGGAGTTCATCACGAGATTCGTAATGATCTGGTACAGCGCGCCGGGCGCCGTTTCCACGATGATCATTTGTGGACAATCCAGCGTGATGTGACAGCCGGAGTTCTTCAGGCTCGGGCCGAGCGTGGTGACGATGTCTTGCAGGCTTACGCCGAGGTCGACAATGCGTCGCTCTTCGCTCGACTGGTCCACTGCAACCTGCTTGAAGCTCTTGACCAGGCGATCGGCGCGACGCAGGTTGCGCAGCACGATGTCGGTGCTTTCGCGCGCAACGTGCTCGAACTGATCGAGGCCGCTGCGGGTGAGCTCACCGGCGGCCAACTGGCGCGACAGGCGGCGCGCCTCGTCCTGCAGATGCGAGGCCGCGGTAACGCTGATGCCGAGCGGCGTGTTGATCTCATGCGCGATGCCAGCAACCATGCCGCCAAGCGAAGCGAGTTTTTCCGTCTCGATCAGGTGCCGTTGCGCCAGCGTCAGCATGTCCAGCGTCCCGCGCAGTTTCAGATTGGCGTCGCGCAAATCCGCCGTGCGGCGCTCGACCCGGGATTCGAGTTCCTCGTTGAGCGCGCGCAATGCCTCCTCGGCGCGCTTGAGTTCGGCGATGTCGTGAGTCGTGCCGCTGATGCGCACGGCGCGTCCCTTCGCATCGCGCTGCGCCCGGCCGCGGGTCAGGATCCAGGCCCATTCATGGCGGATGTCCAGTGTGCGATAGCTGCACTCGAACGTCGGCGCCTTGCCCTGCAGGTGATCGCGCAGCGCCGAGTTGAATCCGGCGATGTCGTCCGGATGCACGAACGGCGTGTAGGCCGCGATCGTCTGGTCGGCCGCCTCGGTGTTCGCCGCCAGATGGGGCAGCAAGTTCTCGCGCACCATTCTTCCGTCGCGCAGGTCGACGTCCCACAGTTCGCTGCCGCTGCCCCACAGCGCGAGTTTCAGACGCTCGGCGCTGTGCCGCATCGCTTCCTGCACGTTTCTGCGCCGGCGCAGGACCGCACGCACGACCAGCAGGACGAGCAGGGCGGCGAGCGCCGTGGCGGCGGCATAGATTGCATAGGCCAGCGGTGATGCCCAGGGTGCCGGCAACATGCGAATGTCGATTCCGGCCGCGTTCTCTGCCCAGTTCTCGCCCGAATGGCGTGCGCGTACGCGCAGGTGATAAGCGCCCGCGGGCAGGTCCGTGTAGGTGGCCAGACGTCGCGATGCCGACGTCTCGATCCATTGATCGTCATGACCGTCGAGCCGGTATGCGTACTGGACCGATTCAGGATCGGAATACTCGAGCGCGCCGAATTCGAATGTCACATTGTCCTGCTCGTGGTTCAGCACGACCTTGCCGCCGTGCCAGAGGCTGGCCTCCAGCGGCGAGGCGGCGTCGCGCCAGCGCAGCACAGCCGGGACATTGCTCAGCAACAGGGCGGTCACGAGTGGTGGCGGCGTCGGCGCCAGCTTGATCGCCTTGGGGTCGAGCACGCTGATGCCGTCGAGGCCGCCGAACACGATGCGACCGTCGGGCAGACGCGACCCGGCATTGATCCAGTAACCGCGTGGCTGGGCGCCGTTTCTTGCGCCATAGTTGACGATCCGCGGCGGCCCGTTGGCGGCACGCTGGATGCGGCTGACGCCCGCGGTCGTGCTGATCCAGAACACGGCGGGCGAGGTCTCGACGATCGCCCCGACGGCATCGGCTGCCAGACCCTCGCGCGAATCGATCGTCTCGAACCGCACCCTGCCGCCGCCATCGGCAACGCGATGAACCAGACCTCCCCCCTGCGTGCCGATCCACAACTCGCCGCGTGAATCCTCGAACAGGACCGAGGCCGCGTCGCTGCTGATCGAATCGGGATCGGAAGCGCGCGCGCGGAAATGCTCGAAGCGGCCGCTGCGGCGATCGAACCGGTCCAGACCCTCGCTTCGGTACGCGACCCAGAATTCGCCGTTGCGCAGTTCACGCACGCTGCTCACCGCGTCTCCGGCCGCACTGAGCGCATCGGCTGGATCATGGCGATGGTGGCGAAACCCCGGGCAGCCGGAGCAGCGTTCGTCGAGGCCGGCGTCGGCGGTGGCGACCCAGAGCGTGCCGGCACTGTCGTCGGCGACATAGTAGATACGGTCGCTCGCGAGACTGGCCGGATCGGCCGGATCGTGACGCAAGTGTTCGAATCCCGATCCATCCGCCTTCATGCGGTCGAGGCCGCCGCCAATCGTGGCGACCCACAGGCTGCCGTCGCGGGTGCGCGTGACGTACTGGACGAAATCGTGCGCCAGCGAGTCGGCGCGCGCGGCATCGTGCGCGTAACGCCGCAGGACTTGACCACCGAGATCGAGGTGCAGGAGTCCGCCATTGGAACCGGCGCCGCTCCACAACGTGCCGTCGGTATCGGCATACAGCGCGAGTGCCGACTGGACGCGACTGACGGCGCCACCGCCAACGACGCGATCGATCAGGGCAAAGGCGCGTGTCCGCGGATCGTGCACGCTCAGGCCGTTGGTGTACGTGCCGGCGAGCAACAGGCCGTTGCGCTCACGCAGCAGCGACGACAGGCGGCTGGCGCCGATCGTGTCAGGGCGTGCTGCATCGTGTTCGAGGACCTTGAAGTGCTGATCGTGCGGATCCAGCCATGCCAAGCCTCGGCTGTTGCCGCCGATCCACAGCCCGCCGTCCGCGTCGGCCAGAAGGACGCGCACTTCGTTGTCTGGAAGGTCGTAGGCGGGATCGGCCTTCGCGTCATGCTCGTAGTGCGCGGTCAATTCGCCAGCAGAGGTGAGTCGATACAATCCCGACTCCTCCGTACCGACCCACAACTCGCCATTCGGCGGCTGCGCCAGCGCGGAAACGTCGAGTGGTTGATCCGCGCCGGCACGAAACTCGACCATCGCGCGGGCGTCGGCATCGACGCGGTACAGGCCCTGGTTCGTTCCGACCCACATGGCGCCGTCACGCGCAGGCAGCAGCGCTCGCACCATGCGCAGGCTGGCGTGCTCGCCAAGCGGCGTGTCGATGAGGCGCTCGTGGGCTCGATCCACCCATTGCAGGCGGCCGCCGCCATTGGTCACCCAGATGCGCCCATCCGTGTCCCGCGCCAATGCCGTTACGAGGCGCGATGCCGTGCTGTCCGAACTGGCGGCCGACTCGTAGCCAGTAAACCGGTCCAGCACCGGATCGTAGCGGTTGAGGCCGCCGGCCTGCGTGCCGATCCACAGACTGCCGTCAGGATCGGCCAGAAGCGCCCAAACATGATTGTGGGTCAGCGACGCGGGGTCAGTGCGGTCGTGCTTGTAGACCTTGAATCCGTAGCCATCGAATCGGTTCAGGCCATCCTGCGTGCCGATCCAGATGAACCCGTCCCGATCCTGCGCGAGCGTCCGTGCAGTGGCCTGCGAGAGTCCTTCCGGCGTGCTGTAGGTGCGAAAACGCAAGGCGTCGCCGGCGTGATCGGGTTGCGCGCGCGCGAGCACGGCAAACGCCAGCACAGCGACGCAGAACGCCGCGCGCGCAACCATCGATAGCGGCCCCCTGCCATCCATCGACGCAGGTTAGCGCGGCCTATGGGCGCGAACAAGGAACGGTGCCTCAGACCGGTTGGACGGCCTCGATGGCCCGCGCGATCACGGGCCTTCCCAGGACTTACGGCCGGCGGGCGAGTTCAGGATTGTCGCGCGACACCGGCATCAGATCCTTCTTCGAAACGCCGAGCCACAGCAGGATCGGGTTGGCGAAGAAGATCGACGACAGCGTGCCGATGACGATGCCGATGATCATCGTCAGCGCGAAGCCGTGGACGACCGGGCCGCCGAAGACGTACAGCGCGACCATCGTTACCGCGGTGAACAGGGCCGTGATGATCGTGCGCGACAACGTCGAGTTGATCGCGCGGTTCAGGATATCGACCGGTTCGCCCTTGCGCGACGAACGGAAGATCTCGCGCACGCGGTCGAACACGACGACCTTGTCGTTGATCGAATAGCCGACCACGGCGAGCACCGACGCGAGCACCGTGATGTCGAATTCGCGCTGGGTCAGCGCGTAGAAACCGACCGTGAGAATCGTGTCGTGAAATTCGCTGGCGATCGCGGCGATGGCGAAGCGCCACTCGAAGCGAATGCCGATGTAGATCATGATGCCGATGATGACGAACAGCACGGCAGTCACGCCGTCGCTCTTGAGTTCCTCGCCGACCTGCGGACCGACGAAGTCGGTGCGCTTGATCGAGACATCCTGGCGCTTGGCTTTGAGCGCGCTGAGCACATCGACCGCGAGCTGATCGCTCTTCTTCCTGGCATCCGCGCCGGTCGCTGCGGCGGCTTTACCGGCGTCGGTGTCAGCGGCCTTGCTGGCCTCGGCCCCGGAAGCCTTGCCGACCTGCAGCCGAATCGCCACTTCGCGCGAGCCACCGATGCTTTGCACCAGCGCGTCGCCGAGTCCGGCCGCCTCCAAAGCCGCGCGCACGTCGGCGGTTTCGACCGGGTCCTTGTACTCGGCCTCGACCAGCACGCCACCGGTGAAATCCAGGCCATAGTTCAGCCCGCGCGTGAAGATCGCGCCGAGCGCGATGATGACCAGCACCGTGGAAATCGTCAGGCTGATCTTGCGCCAGCCGAGAAAGTTGATGTTGCTGTTGGGGTTGAAGACTTCCATTGCTTATGCCGCTCCGCGCGCGTAACCGCCGCCGACCGCCAGCCCCTTGAGCTTGCGTCCGCCGTGAATCAGATTGACCAGTGCATGCGTGACCGTCACCGAAGTGAACATCGAGGTCAGGATGCCGATCGCCAGTGTTACTGCGAAGCCCTTGATCGGGCCGGAGCCGAACGCGAACAGGCCGAACGCCGCGAGCAGATGCGTGACGTTCGCGTCGAGAATCGTCGCCCAGGCTTTTTCGTAACCCGCGCGGATCGATGCCAGTGGCGTCGAGCCGTTGCGCAACTCCTCGCGGATGCGCTCGCAGATCAGCACGTTCGCGTCGATCGCCATGCCGAGCGTCAGCATGATGCCGGCGATACCGGGCATCGTCAGCGTCGCCTGGAACATCGACAGCACGGCGACCAGCAGCACGAGGTTCAAAATCAAACCCACGTCGGCGATCAGGCCGAACAGGTGGTAGTAGACCGCCGCGCAGGCGAGCACGGCGAGCAGGCCGATGATGACCGCCTTGACGCCCTTGTTGATGTTGTCCTGACCCAGGCTCGGGCCGATCACGTGCTGCTCGACGATGTCGACCGGAGCGGCCAGGGAGCCGGCGCGCAGCAGCAGCGCGAGTTCGGTCGCCGTCTTCATGCTCTCCAGGCCTGTCGTCTGGAAGCGCGGGCCGAACACACCCTGGATCGTTGCAGCGGAGATGACTTCCTCGCTGATCTTCGGCGGCGCCGGCACTTCCTTGCCGTCGACGATCTTGGTCTGCGGAATGCGCTCGATATAGACCACGCCCATGCGCTTGCCGACGCTCTGGCTGGTGAAGTCGAGCATCTTCTTGCCGCCAGCGGCGTTAAGCCGCACCGAGACCGCGGGCAGTCCGTTCTGCGGGTCGGGTGTCGCTGCCGCATCGATCAGGTCGTCACCACGCGCAATGATCTTCTTGCTCAGCACGATCGGGATGGGCTTGCCGTCCGGCCCGACTTCCTTACGGTGATACAGGCGCGACTCCGGTGGCACGGCGCCGGTCTTTTCGGCTTCGTAAGGATTTGTCACGCTCTCGTCGACAGCGCGGTATTCCAGCGTCGCAGTCGCGCCGAGGATCTTCTTCGCCTCGGCCGTATCCTGCACGCCCGGCAGTTCGACGACGATGCGGTTGACGCCCTGCTGCGTGATGACCGGTTCGGACACACCGAGCTGGTTTACGCGATTGCGCAGCGTCGTCAGGTTGCTGCTCATGATGCTGCGCGACTGCTCGAGCAGCGCGGTTTCGCGCAGCTTGGCGACGAGCGGGAAACTGTCGGCGCTGGTCGTGCCGTCGATGATTTCGAGCGGCGACTGGGCGCCGAGCTTTTCCGGCTGGTTGACTTCCTTGGCGATGATCTCGCCCGCCGCCTTGCGGTCGGCCTCGGAGCGCAACGTCACGACGATGCCCTGGGCGCCGGAGTTGACCGTGCCGCGGATATTGGCCTTGCGCAGCGCGGCGCGCGTGTCGTCGACGTAACGTTCCTGCATCTTGTCGAGCGCGGCCTTCTGGTCGATCTCCATCAGGAAGTGCACGCCGCCCTGCAGGTCGAGGCCCTTCGGCATCGCGTTGGCGCCGATCGCGCGCAGCCAGGCAGGCACCGACGAGGCGAGGTTCGGCGCAACGATGTACTCGTCGCCGAGCGTGGTCTTGAGCACGTCCTGCGCGGCGAACTGTGTGTCGGTGCTGGAAAAGCGCGCGAGCATGCGATCTCCATTCAACTCGACGTCACGGAATTCGAACTTGTTGGTCTGCAGGATGCCGAGCACCTTTTCCTTCAGCGCCGCATCGACCTTGCCGCCGCGATTGGCCGAGATCTGCACCGCCGGTTGCGGCGGGAACAGGTTCGGCGAGGCGTAGACGAAGCCGAGCAGGATCACCACGGCGATCAGCGCATATTTCCACTTTGGAAAATCGTTCATCCCTTACTCTTCATCAATTGGTACTCTCGATACAGTGCGATGCATTGCGCGCGACGGCGCTGCCGCACGACGGTCCGGAATTCGCGGCGTGGATCAACCCTGCTTAAGGGTGCCCTTCGGCAGCACCAGCGTGATCGCGCTCTTCTGCAACTTGATCTTGACGTTCGTGGCGATTTCAAGCGTCACGAACGAATCGCCAAGCTCGTCGATGCGCCCGGCAATGCCGCCGTTGGTGACGACTTCGTCACCCTTGGCCAGGCCGCCGATCATGGTGCGCTGCTCCTTCGCGCGCTTCATCTGCGGACGGATCAGCATGAAGTAGAACACCGCAAACAGCACCAGCAGCGGCAGGAACGAAATCAGCGGGTTCTGCTGCGCCGCGGGGTCTGCGGCCTGCGCATAGGCGTTGGAAATCAGGAAATCCATTGAACAGTCTCACAGTAGGCTGCCCGCCCGATAGCGAAGCGGGGGAAAAGGCCGCGAATTATGGCATGGCGACTGCTTTTGTGCACCCGGGAGGGCCTGCCGGAGCGCCCCGATCAGCCCTCTGCGGCGCCCAGCCCCCGGTAGAACCCGGCCACGAAGTCCTCGAGCCGCCGGGACGCGATGGCGTCGCGCAGGCCCTGCATCAGGTCCAGGTAGTAATGCAGGTTGTGGATCGTAGCGAGCATCGGCCCCAGCATCTCGCCGCACTTGTCCAGGTGGCGCAGGTAGGCGCGGCTGAAGCCGCCGCGGCAGGTATAGCAGGCGCAAGCCTCGTCGATCGGTCGGGTATCGCGCTCGTATTGGGCATTGCGGATACGCAGCACCCCGTTGCGCGTGAAAATGTGCGCGTTGCGCGCGTTGCGGGTCGGCATCACGCAATCGAACATGTCGACCCCGCGGCGTACGGCTTCGACGATGTCCTGCGGTCGGCCGACGCCCATCAGGTAACGCGGACGGACGGACGGCAACAGCGGCAGCGTTTCGTCGAGCGTTCGATTGCGGTCTTCCTCGGGCTCGCCGACGGCGAGACCGCCGACCGCGTAACCGTCGAAACCGATCTGGATCAGGTGCTCTGCCGAGCGCTGGCGCAGGGTGGCGTGAGTTCCGCCCTGGACGATGCCGAACAGCGCATTCGGATTGCGCTGATCGTCGAATGCGCGCCGGCTGCGCTCGGCCCAGCGCAGCGACAGTTCCATCGAGTCGCGCGCCTCTCTTTCGGTCGCAGGATACGGCGTGCATTCGTCGAAGATCATCGCGATGTCCGAATCGAGCACGCGCTGGATGCGCATCGATTCCTCCGGCGACAGGAACACGCGCGAGCCGTCGACCGGCGAGGCGAAGCTGACGCCCTCCTCGGAGATCCTGCGCCGCTCGGCCAGCGAGAAAACCTGGAAACCGCCCGAGTCGGTGAGGATCGGCTTGTCCCAGCCGACGAACCTGTGCAGGCCGCCGAATTCGCCGATCACGTCGAGGCCCGGACGCAGGAACAGATGGAACGTGTTGCCGAGGATGATCTGTGCGCCAATGCCGAGCAGCGACTGCGGGGTCATCGCCTTGACCGAGCCATAGGTTCCCACCGGCATGAACGCCGGCGTTTCGATCGTGCCGCGCGCGAACGAGATGCGGCCGCGGCGGGCGGCGCCGTTGGTTTGAAGAACGTCGAATTGCATCGAAGCCATCAGGGTTTGCCGAAAGTGATGCAGTGCTCTTCCTTCTCCCGTCGGGAGAAGGTGCCCCACCTGCACGAGCTGCCATCCCCGGTGCGGTTACAACCGCACTCGAAGCTCATGCAGGTGGGGCGGATGAGGGCGCGAATACGCCAGGCGCTCATACTACTCCCGACCCTCACCCCTGCCCCTCTCCCGAGGGGAGAGGGGTTCAAGGATCGCGTTGCCGTCTGCGCGCGGCAGTATCAGCATCGCATCTCCATAGGAAAAGAACCGGTAGCGCTGCTCGACCGCATGGCGGTACGCATCGAGGATCAGCTCGCGCCCGGCGAAACTCGACACGAGCATCAGCAGAGTCGATTCCGGCAGGTGAAAGTTCGTGATCAGTGCGTCGACACTGTAAATGTGGAATCCTGGAAAAATGAAAATCTGCGTCTCGCCGGCAAACGGTTGGACCTCGCCGTCGCGAAGCGCAGATTCGAGCGCGCGCACGACCGTCGTGCCGACGGCAACCACGCGCCCGCCGTTGCTGCGTGTACGCCGGATCTTTTCCACCAGCTCCGCGCCGACATTGAGCCACTCGCGGTGCATGACATGTTCCTCGACGCGCTCGCTGCGCATCGGCTGGAACGTGCCGGCGCCCACGTGCAGCGTGACATAGCCGAAATCGATGCCCGCCGACGCCAGCCGATCCAGCAACGGCGCATCGAAATGCAGACCGGCTGTCGGCGCCGCGACGGCGCCTGGAGCGCGTGCATAGACCGTCTGATAGCGTTCCAGGTCGCCGGCGTCCGCGTCGCGCGCGATGTAGGGCGGCAACGGCATGCGGCCGAGGCGCGCCAATAGCCGCTCCAGCGGTTCGCTGCCGTCGAAACGCAACGAAAAAAATTCGCCTTCCCGGCCCAGGACCGTGACCGGGCTGCCGTCGTCGAGCACGATGCGGCTCCCCGGCTTCGGCTTCTTGCTGACGCCGAGTTGCGCGCGCGCTTCGTGCGCGCCGAGCACGCGCTCGATCAGGATTTCGACCACCCCTCCGGTCTCCTTGCGCCCGAACAGGCGCGCGGGCAACACGCGCGTGTCGTTGAATACCAGCAGATCGCCTGCGCGCACGTATTCGAGCAGATCGCCAAAGTGGCGATCGGCGAAACCGTGCGCCACCGGGTCGACGACCAGCAAGCGGCTGGCCGAGCGCTCGGACAAAGGCTGCTGCGCGATGAGGTCGGTCGGCAGCTCGTAGTGGAAATCGGTTTTTTTCAATGCGGGCTGAGTGCTGAGGGCCGAGGGCTGATTATCGCTGATTCGCTCTCTCTCCCGTTCGCCGCACCGGCATCGCACCGCGCTCGTCAAACGCTGAAACATGCAGTAATTGTCAGAACCAGCCCAACGTGAACATATACTTGCGCCATGCCGACGACCCTGGCCTGGTCCAACCCGAAATTGCGCGAACACCTGCAGTTCGCCTTGCGCCTGCTGCTCGCCAGCGCGCTGTTGAGCCTGATTTCCTGGCTCGCGGCCCGTGCCCAGCCCAATCAGGGCTATGTGCCGATCTGGCCAAGTGGCGGCCTCGGGCTGGCCCTGGTCTGGCGTCACGGAGCCAGGTACTGGCCCGCCGTGTTCGCCGGAAATACCGCGCTGAGCGTGAGCGTGGGCACGCCTGTCCTGATCGCGTTCGGCGTCGGCTGGCTGCAAGTACTGATCGTCATGGTCGCCCTGCTGTTGCTTGCGCACTGGAAAGTCGATCGCCTGCTGCGCGACACACGGCAACTGGCGCGCTTCATTCTCGCCCTGGTCATCGCCACGGCGCTTGCCGTGCCGATCTACGGGTTCCGCATGTGGCTCGTGTTCGACTACTCGCCCGAACGCGCGATCGCGTTCGGCGTCGATTACTTCCTTTCCGCACTTTTCAGTTTCCTGATCTTCACGCCGCTCGTCGCCGCGTGGCCGGTGCGCATCGCCGCTGGCCGCGCCAAGCGCTGGCTGTTCGCCGGCGCGATGCTCGTCATCGCCACGGCTGGCTGGGCCGTGCTCAGGGTCGATCCGGTGTTCCAGGATCGCCTGCTGTTTCTCTTGCTTCCTTTCGTCGTGGTCTGCGCCGTCGCGGCCGGCGTCGGCGGAGCCAGCGCCGCGTCGGCACTGCTCGCAATGGTGATGACGGCGATGGCGCAACAGCCGGTGCCGGTCGCCGACAGCATCCTGCGCTCGTTGTTCGCGGTCATTGCAACGCTGACGGGCTACCTGATCGCCGTCGTCTTCAGCGAGCGCGAAGACACCGCCTCGGAGATGGATTACCGCGCACGCCACGACGTCCTGACCGGCCTGATAAACCGCTACGAATTCGACAATCGCGTCAACGCCGCGCTGCACGACTACGACCGTCGCCATGCGGTGCTGTACCTGGACCTCGACCAGTTCAAGCTGGTCAACGATACCTGCGGTCATCTGGCCGGCGATCACATGTTGCGCGAGCTGGCAAAGACGATCGACAGATCGCTGCCGGAAGGCGCGGCGCTGGCGCGCCTGGGCGGCGACGAATTCGCCTGTCTCCTGCCAGACGCCACCGAGGGCAAGGTCGACACGCTCGCCAGCAACCTGCACGATGTGGTGCGCGCTTTCGAGTTTCCGGTCGGCGAGTTGCGCTTCCGCGTCGGCGTGAGCATCGGAACGACGTTTCTGTCGGCTGCCGACGACCGCGGCTCCGACGACGCGCTCGCCCGCGCCGATGTCGCCTGCTACGTCGCCAAGGAACACGGCCGCAATCGCACGCATGCCTACGACACCGTCGATGCAAACCTGCACGGCCGGCATTCGGACATCCAGAAAATCTCGCAGCTGCAGACCGAACTTTCCGCCGGCCTGTTCCAGCTCTACGGCCAGCGCATCGTCAGGATCGGTGGCCCGGACAACGGCGAGGAGATCTGCGAGGTACTGCTGCGCCATGCTGACCCGCACGGCGACTTGTCGATCGAAAGCGTGTTCGAGGCAGCCCAGCGCTACGGGCTCACCGCGCAGATCGACCGCTGGGTGTTGGAACGGGCCGCGCAATTCCTGCACGACCATCCGGGCATGAACCTTCGTCTGAGCATCAACGTGGCGGCGACGACGCTCGAGAGCGACGGCTTCCGCGAATTCGTGCTCGGATTGCCCGAGCGCTACGGCTTTCGCACGCGCCAGCTGCTGCTCGAGATCACCGAAGCGGTGGCCGTGCAGAACCTGACACGCGCGGTCGAAACGCTGCATACGCTGCTCGGACATGGCATCGAGATCTGCCTCGACGACTTCGGCGCCGGCGTCGCGAGTTTCGGCTATCTCAACGACCTGCCGGTCAGCATGGTGAAGCTCGACGGGCGATTCGTGCGCGATATCGTCGTGGACCCGGCCGCGGAAATCGTCATCGAATCGCTGACCCGCGTCGCCGCGCTGAGAGGAATCCCCTGCGTTGCCGAATGGGTCGAGGACCTCGAGATCATTCCGCGCCTGCGCAGGCTCGGCGTCGCCTATGCGCAGGGGCACGCGATCCACCGTCCGGCGCCGTTGGCTCGCGTGATCGGCGCGGAGGCGAAGCGCGCCGAAGCGCGCGTTACCGCCTAGCTGCGCGCATGCACTCGACGCTGCCCGGCCCGAATGCACGGCAAGAACTTGGCTACCTGTTGGCAACCTTCGCCCTGGGACCTCTGCTCATCGCACAGGCCGTGCGCGTGCGCCGCAATGTCGTGCGGCTCGACGAACCGCCGGGACCCAGATCCGGTTGCGAAGGCGCGGGCGCGCCGCTGCGTTTGCTGATAGCCGGCGACTCGGCGGCCGCTGGAGTCGGAGCACGGACGCAGGAGGAGGCCTTGTCCGGCCAGCTGATCGCGGCGCTTCGTCCGGCATGCATGGTCCATTGGAAGCTGGTCGCGCAGACCGGTCACACCGTGCGCGACGTGATCGGGCAGCTTCGCGCGCTTGCGCCGGAACGCTTCGATGTCGCAGTCGTGTCGATCGGTGTCAACGACGCCACCGGCCGCACCCGATCGGGGAAATGGATCGAGCGACAGACGACGCTGATCGAGTTGCTCAAGGTGAAATTCGGCGTCGCGCACATTCTGTTGTCGAGCCTGCCACCGATGCATGTCTTTCCTGCCCTGCCGCAACCGCTGCGCTGGTATCTCGGCATGCGCGCGGGGCAGCTGAACCGCATGCTGCAAGCGATCGCGGAAGCCGACGCTTGCTGCGAATTCCTGCAAATCGATTTTCCGTTCGAGCCAGGGTATATGGCAGCCGATGGTTTTCATCCGGCGGCGCCGGCATATTCGGCCTGGGCGGCTGCGGCGGCGCGGGCTATTCGCCATCGCATCGGTGCGCAGGCACAGCATGAATCGCCGCTATTCGCGAACGCCGCCGCATCGTCTGCTTGTTCCAGCGCCATCCAGCCCATACGATGATAAACCCGCTGCCGCGAAAACATCGCAATGAACGAGCCTGAACCAGCACCTGTCGCGTCTCCGCCACTGGTCCAGTTGACGGCGCTCGAAGCGCGCGTACTCGGCTGCCTGATCGAGAAGGCCGCGACGACACCCGAGGTCTACCCGCTCACGCTGAACGCCGCGCATCTGGCGTGCAACCAGAAGACCAATCGCGACCCGATCATGCACGCCGAACTCGGCGCCGTGGGCCAGACATTGCGCACGCTCGAGGACAAGCGCCTCGTGCGCGTGGTTCACGGTGCGCGCGCGCTGCGCTACGAGCACACGATCGACGCAGCCCTGAATCTCACCACGCGCCCGCGTTCGGTGATCGGTTTGCTGCTGCTGCGTGGCCCGCAGACGCTGGCCGAGTTGTTCACGCGCAGCGAGCGGCTTGCCGACTTCGCCAATGTCGAAATGCTCGGCGACACGCTTGACCGGCTGATCTCGCGCGATCCGCCGCTCGTGGTCCGAATCGGCCGCGCGAGCGGCCAGCGCGAAGACCGTTACATGCATCTGCTGTCGGGGCCGGTTTCGATCGAAAGCCTGCCGGCGCATGCGGCGCGCGCGGAGTCCACCGGCAAGGACGATCGCTATGCGGAACTCGAAGCGCGCGTCGAGCTGCTCGAGAGAACCGTGGCGGAGTTGCAGTCCAGGCTTGGCGGACGTGATGAGTCGAACACCGAGCAGACGAGCACTAGCGAGGCAAGCACGGAGTAACTCGTTGCTCGTCATCCCGGAATGACGGCCGCTTCATAGTTCCCCGCGGACGTGAACGTCGGGGCTCCGAACGACCGAATCTTAGTTGCGCTCAGCCATTCGGTTCGCTCAGTCCACGAACCAGCGCCCGCACCTGTTCCACGTCGCTGGCCACTTCACCATCCGTCATGCCCGGCAAGTTGTTTCCGCCGCGCCTCCGGGACGGCAGTTCGCGCTTCGCGGATGCGTGAAATTCCGACGCACCGGTGAGCGCCCGCAACGCTGCGATGTTTCCGGCATTGACGCCGGCTCCAGGCATCACGACGATGCGCCCAGCAGCTTGTGCGACAAGCATCTTGATCAACTCAGCGCCGGCAAACGCATCGGCTCGCGCACCGGAAGTCAAAACGCGCTCGGAGCCGAGCGCGATGATGTCCTTCAGCGCGTGCCGCGGATCATCGGTCATGTCGAAGGCGCGATGGAACGTCACGCCGAGCTTGCCGGCCGCCGCAATCAGCCCCCTGCAACGATTCGTGTCGACACGGCCACTTCCATCGAGCGCGCCGAGCACGACGCCGTCGCATCCGAGCGACACGCAGGTCTCGATGTCGCGCTGCATCGTTTCGCATTCGCTGTCGCTGTAGACGAAATCGCCAGTGCGCGGGCGGATCAGCGCGTAGATCGGAATGCGGACGCGCTCGCGCGTCAGCGCGATCTGCGCGTACGAGGGCGTGAGTCCACCAAGCTCGAGCGCGGCGCACACTTCGATGCGGTCGGCGCCGCCTTCCTGCGCAGCCAACGCGGACGCCAACGAGTTGGCGGCGATCTCGAGCAGCGGCCTCTTGTCACCCATGATCAATCCTCATCGCTCATTGCCACGTCGAGGCGCCGCCTCTCCCGCCAGCGGGAGGGGCGAACTACCCACAGCCCTGGGCCCTCAGCCCTCAGCCCTCGAGTCAATACACGCTCGCTGCCGGCAGCAGCGTATCCTGCTTCTTCGCATCGCAAACCGCGTAGTTGAATCCTTTCTGCAACGCGTACGCGCCGACTTCGCCGTTGCGAT
>DASSGP010000273.1:0-6715 GCA_035693405.1 Rudaea sp.
TCGCCGTCGCTCTCGATCGCGCCGCCTTCGAGCGCCCAGTCGACGCGCCGGTGCTCGGCCGGGGAAAACAGATTGCGGGCGAACAGGCCGCCGATCAGGCAATCATCGCGGCTGGCGGCGAACTTGCCGCCCCAGCCGGTGAAGCGAAAATCCGCCAGCACGAATCCGGTTGGATTGGTCCGGGAATTGATCAGGGAAATGGGGCCGGAGTCGCGCAGCCATGTGTCGTCGTATTCGATTTCGACGAAGCGGCATCGTTCGAGATTGACCGATGTCGCGGCGAGGAGGGCAGTCGCGCGTTCGCGCACGGCGTGGCTGGCGACACAGATGACCGCCGGCTCAAAGCGCGTGATTGCGGCAACGAGCGCGACGTAGGCAGACTCCGTTTCGGCGAGTCGCTGCGCCCAGTCGGTCTGCGGGTGTGGCCAGGCGAGCAGTACGCCTGCCTGCGGTTCCCATTCTGCAGGCAGGCGGATCGTGAGTTCCGTCATTTAGCCGGTTCGGCTCCCTTGGGGCCGATTTCAGTCGCGCTCGCGCGTGTCAGGACGCTGTCGATGACGCGGTCGCGCTCGAAGTAGACCGTGAATCGATCATAGCTCCAGCGGTTGATGACCGGATGTCTCGGCGCATCGCCACCAGCCGGTGCAAGCTTCCCGGCCGGTGGGCCGAATTGCTGCTCGACTTGCGCCATCGTCATGCCCCGCGCGGGCAACGCCGCGCCGCGTTCCTGCTGAACGCGTTCTACGAGCAGGGTTTCAGCGTACGCCGCTGGTATAGCCGAGGCGGCGAGGAGGACGAATCCGATAAGGAAAGACAGACGATTCAACATGATGTAGCTCCTGTCGAACGGCATTCATTGCCGAGGCTGCCCTGTTTTTATCAAATTCGACTATACCGAAGCCGACCTGTATCAGCGCTGGCGCGCCTTGAAGCGCGGGTTGCTCTTGCAGATCACGAATACCTTGCCGCGGCGGCGGACGATCTTGCAGTCGCGGTGGCGCTGCTTGGCGGATTTCAGCGAGGAAAGAACTTTCATGGCGGAGGTCCAGATGGATAAGGCTTTGAAATAGCCGCTTATTCTATAACATGCGTTCAGCAAAAGGAAGAATATAGCCGGGTCCGGCCGCTGAGGGCCTGATGGCACTTCCTGAACGCCAGCCTGGCCCGACTTTTAACTGCGGCTGAATTCCATTCGTGCGCCCCTCTCAGGCCGCCCGTGATCCCCCAAGCGGAACCTGCGCTAGACCCGGGATCTCATGGAATGAGTGGGCGAGGGAGCCTGGGCCGGCGAAATAGCGCGCCAGGATCGCGGCAGCGCAAACGAACATCAGCGGCGGGAACGGATGCAGGTAACGGAACGCGATGATTGGCGACAGCAGGAACTGACTGAAAAACAGGCCAAAAACGACGAGTGCCAACAGTCGTGCTTCGGGCGCGCAGGCATCGCGGCGCAATCGCACAGCCATCCCGGCCGCCAGCAGCGGCGCGAGCAGGAAGCAGGCGGTGAACCACCAGCGAGCGTGCTGGAACCACAGGAGTGTCAGCGTGTCGGTGAACGCAATCGGCTTGACGTCGAGGGAGAAATATTGCTCTGCCGGCTCGATCAGTTCGAGCGGCAGCATGCCCTTGCGCCCCAGGTCGCTGTTCATGCGCCAGGTCGCTTCGGCATCGTCGAAGTACTGCGCGGTCGTGGTCAGGGCCATCGGCAGAACCTTGCCGAAAATCCTGTGGGATGCGCGACTTGCCACGACATCGGCCGCGGCTTCGGGACGAGGGCAGTCGCGCTGCATCGCTGCCCAGAGACCGCCGTCGCCCCAGAGCTGGCCTTCGCGCATACGCGGATCGTCCAAGGCTGCGTGCACGTGCCGCAACACTGTCGGGTCGCAATCGGTGCCGTCGAAATCCGCGGCGATGACTGCCGGCGCGGTGAAGCCGAGCAGAAACAGGCCTTCGGTACCTATGTATCCGGGACGCGTGTGCGCGATCTCGGCGACGATGTGACGATAGCCAACGTGCAGGACGAGCGTCATCGCGACCGAGACGGCCAGTTGCAGCGCGACCCGGCGGCGATGCATCGATCGCTCAGCGGCCGTTCGCGGCCCGCTGTTCGTAAACCAGGCGCGCCATAGCGGCAGGCACGGAGCAACCAGCAGCACGACAGCTGTGCCGTTCAGGCGAAAACCGATCGCCGCGATGCCCGCGAGTGCGATTGCCGGAAGCCAGATGGTGCGGCCATCGCGCACGTAGGCCAGCACGAGTACGAGGAATCCCAGCCAGATCGCGCTGCCGAAGGCTTCAGCCATCACCATGCGTTCGTAGAACAACTGGCCCGGCTCCAGTGCGACTAGCAGCGCTGCGATCAGCGCAACTTCGAACCTCGCGTGGAGAAATACGCGCACGATCAAATAGACGAAGAATGCGCTGGCGACGCCGGCCAGGCTCTGCGCGATGACGAGAGCGTGCAGGGAATGCAGCGGCACGGCGATCGCCCCGATCAAGAGGCTGTAGAGGAACGAACGGTCGCGCGGCAGGGAACCGTCGATCGCGCCGCGCAGATACGTGACCGAATCCCACAGGAAGAAACGTGGATTCGGGTCGATCAGCAGGATCGTCAGCTTGACGCCGAGTATCGCCAGCAGCACGAACGCGATATGTCGGCGATGGAGCGCGGAAACGGTTGCCTTGTTGTCGGTGGCGTCGGAGTCGGGTCGGCGATTCATCGGCCGGCATCCTATCAGCATCGCAGTCGGGAGCGTTTTGATGCGTGTCGACAATCCGAAGGGAGACTGCCGTGCTTCTGGCTTAAAAGGGAAAGAGTGGGCTGCCAGGGCATCGGCGAACAGCCTGCACGCGTTGGGCTATTCCCATCTAATGCGGTGCATATATATATTATGTCAAATATAATATGCAACATTGGAACGTAGATCTGCGCTAGACAGAACCTCGAGCTCCGTGCCTGTCTGCGCGGGCCCAAACTACTTGCCTCTTTCCCCCTGGGAGAACAATCGGTAGCCACTCACCCAAGGTATTGACCGCCGTTGAGCGAAAACGTCGCGCCGGTGATGAAGTCCGAGTCGTCGCGAACCAGAAACGCAACCATTCGAGCGACGTCGTCCGGCTTGCCGAGCCTTCCAATCGGGATCGCGGCGATGATGGCCTTCAGTACGTCCTCGCGCACACCGGCAACCATGTCGGTATCGACATAACCTGGCGCAACGCAATTCACCGTAATGCCGTTGCGCGCGCCTTCGAGCGCCAGCGCCTTGGTGAAACCGATGACGCCGGCTTTCGTCGCTGAATAGTTGACCTGGCCGAACTGCCCTTTCTGGCCATTGATCGAGCCGATATTGACTATGCGGCCGAATCGGCGCTCGCGCATGCCGCCGATGACCTGCCGGCACATGTTGAACATCGAGCCAAGGTTCGTCCTGAGCACGCTCGACCATTGATCGAGTGACATCTTGTGCAATGGAGCATCGCGCACGATGCCGGCATTGTTGACCAGCACGTCAATCGGACCGAGTTGCTGCTCGACCGTTGCGATGCCGCTCTCGCAGGCGGCGAAGTCGCCAACATCCCACTTGAATACCGGAATCGAAGCCTCGGCCTTGAATGCCTGCGCGGCAGCATCGTTGCCCTGATAGACGGCTGCGACGCGAAATCCTTCATCGCGTAGCGCGACGCAAATCGCGTGACCGATTCCGCGGGTTCCGCCAGTAACAAGTGCGACTCGGGATGTCATGGTCGATCTCCCAACGAACAGCAAAGTATCCTGCACCTTGTCGAACGCGGATGATGGTCCGCGGCACCGGACGCCCTGTTCCCATCTCGCCGAATCATGAGCGTCCGGTTTGTGCGGCACATTGATTTGAATCAAGCGTACACCCGGACCGTTACGCCTATCCGCACCGGGAAAAGACTGCTCATGTCCGCTTCTTCGAGTGTTCTATCGCGCGCTGGTTCCCGGCCGCGCCCGTGAGCCGTGCGCTTCGCACATGCCTGACCAGGATCAATAGCCTGCCGCGCAGAGCTTGCTAGCTTCAATAAACATCCCGAAGTCGCGTTCCTATGAGTCCCGTCGCAACCAACGCTGGCTTGACCGCATCCGAGGCAACGCGTCGACTCGAGCGCGACGGCTTCAACGAACTGCCGCGCGCCGACCATCGTTCGCTATTGCGCATCGTTGTCGAGGTGATGCGCGAGCCGATGTTCCTGCTGCTGAGCGCTGCCGCTGCGCTGTATCTCGTGCTCGGCGACGTGCAGGAAGCGCTCGTGCTGTGTGCATCCGTGGTGGTCGTTGTCGGCGTCACGGTCCGTCAGGCCGGCAAGTCGGAACGCGCGCTCGAAGCGCTGCGCGATCTGTCGAGTCCGCGTGCAGCGGTCGTCCGCGACGGCAACCTCACGCGCATTGCCGCGCGCGAACTCGTCGTCGGCGACGTCATCGTGCTCGGCGAAGGCGACCGCATGCCGGCGGATGCGCGCGTTCTCGCCTGCCACGACTTGCGCGCGGACGAATCGCTGCTGACCGGCGAGTCGATGCCGGTCGGCAAGCGCACCGGCATCGAAGGCGAATCCGCGCCGGAAGCCGGAACGCCGGATTCCGCCTGGCTTTATTCGAGCACGCTCATCGTCGGTGGTCACGCGACCGCCGAGGTCACTGCGATCGGCGCGAACACGGCGGTCGGGCGTATCGGCCGGGCTCTCGGCGCGATCGTTGCCGAGCGAAGTCCCATGCAACGCGAGATCGATCGCGTCGTGATCGTGTTCGCCGCGATCGGGCTTGGTCTGTGCGGTGTCGTGACCATTCTGTATCTGGCATTGCGCGGCGGCTGGGTCGACGCACTCCTGGCCGGCATCACACTCGCGATCGCCAATATCCCGGAAGAATTTCCGGTCGTGCTGACAATATTCCTCGCGCTCGGCGCCTGGCGTCTGGCGCGGCAACAGGTCCTGACGCGGCGCGCGCCGGCGATAGAGACGCTGGGCGCTATCACGGTGTTGTGCGCGGACAAGACCGGCACCCTGACCGAAAACCGAATGACCGTCACGGCATTGCGCAGCGGTGCGAACCGGTGGACCGCAGCGCAGGTGCCCGAGGCCAGCCCTCCTGCCTTCGACGAGCTGTTGCGCTACGCGGCGCTCGCCAGCGAGCTCACGCCATTCGATCCGATGGAAAAGGCGATTCTCGCCACGCGACCGGCATGGACGGATTCGCGCGATCGCTGGACGCTGGTCGAGGAATACCCGCTGACGCCCGAGTTGCTGGCGCACACGCACGTCTGGCGTACCGATGATCGTTTCATCGTCGCCTGCAAGGGCGCGCCCGAGGCGATCGCGGACCTGTGCGCCCTGCCCGGTGACGCTCGAACTGCCCTGCTCGCCGATGTCGTAGAACTTGCCCGTGCCGGCCTGCGCGTCATCGCTGCGGCGAAGTCGGAACATCCGTTCGGCGTCCACGGGACGGACGAACTGCCGATTTCGCAGCGCGGCTTTGCTTTCGAGATGCTCGGTCTGATTGGCCTGTCGGACCCGGTGCGCGCCGGCGTGCGCGAAGCAGTCGCCGATGCGGCTGCTGCGGGTGTGCGTACCGTCATGCTGACCGGAGACTATCCGGAAACCGCGCAGGCCATCGCCGCGGCCGCCGGCCTCGACGATTCGGAGGTGCCGCTGACCGGCGCAATGATCGCCACGCTCGACGATGAGGCGCTGCGCAGGAGCGTGGCCAGACACAGCATCTTCGCGCGCGTCGTGCCCGAACAGAAACTGCGCCTGGTCAGCGCGCTCAAGGCCGATGGAGAGATCGTCGCCATGACCGGCGACGGGGTCAACGACGCGCCAGCCCTGCGTGCCGCTCACGTCGGCATCGCGATGGGCGGCCGCGGCACAGACGTCGCGCGCGAAGCCGCGTCGATCGTGCTGCAGGACGACAACTTCGTCTCCATCGTGCGCGCGATCCGCCTCGGGCGTTCGATCTATGACAATATCGAACGCGCGTTGCACTACATTCTGGCAGTCCACATTCCTGTGACCGGCCTCGCGCTTCTGCCCTTGCTCGCCGGTGGGCCGCTGGTGTTCTGGCCGATTCACATCGTCTTCCTCGAACTGGTGATCGACCCCGCGTGTGCCGTCGTGTTCGAACGCGAGCCCGCTCGAAGCGACGTCATGCGCCGGCCGCCGCGTGATCCGCGCCAGCGCCTGTTCGGTACACGCATGCTTGCGTCGAGCCTGATCGATGGCGCGGCGGCGTTGGCGGCGGCCGCGCTCGTCTATCTTTTCTCCTGGCGCGCAGGATTTCCGGGCACGCTGGTCGCATCGCTGACTTTCGCCAGCGTCGTCACCGGCAATCTCGCGTTGATCGCGGTCAATCGCAGTGGTGATGGCCTGAGCGGAGCCCTGCGACCGTCGAACGCCGCATTCTGGTGGATTGTCGGGCTCGCGGCGCTGGCGCTGGCGCTCAGTCTGTATGTGGCGCCGATCGCGCACTTCTTCCGCTTCGCTCGCCCGCCTGTGGGCTTGCTCCTCGCTGCGATTACGGTGCCGCTTGCGTTCATCACCGCCGTCAGCTTTGCCACGCAACCTGGCGTCCGCATCTGGCGACGTTGACTTGCACCAAGCCTCGTCCCAGGCCGGCACCCGCTTCGCCGACTAGGTTATGACTTCGCCGCTTGGGGACCGAGGCGGCTGGCTAGACTTCAGGATCGCCAAAAACGGCGAT